>CALBVA010000220.1 GCA_937969125.1 uncultured Verrucomicrobiales bacterium
CCTCCTCGACGTGGAAGTCGAGCTCAAGATCCAGGGAAAGGAACCGGGTGTCCATATAGGTGACATTGAAGTCGAACTCATCCTTCAGCTTCTTCTGCACATCGGCCATCTGATCGCCATCGGCGACCCATTGCTTGATGGTTTCGATTTGCTCCTGACTAAGATCGGCAACGCTGAACATGCCGGAGAACTATCGATAGTGAGCGGCTAACGGAAGCCCGAATCGTGAATCACCTTTCAAGATGGATTCCACTTCCGAACAAATTCATCCATCTGTGGCTCTTGATCCTCGATCGATCTCACCAACGCGAGCTGGGTGCGGCAACGATCGAGATTATGCCGGTCATGGTGCACCTTGAAATACTGATCACCCTCCAGGTAATCGGTCAGGAAACGAATCCCGGTTTCCAGCGTGATGACCTTGGCCGAGAGCGGGAGTAATTTAATTTCCAGATCGCTGAGAAAATTGTGGGCGGTTTCGAGGTAGCCTTCGAGGAGCGCCTCAAACATCGGCATCCTCATGGTGACCTTCGAGGTATCCGGCTCATCCTCCTCCACTGGACTGGTGGCAGCACGGACGAGATCCCCAAAGTCATAAACGGCGAGACCTGGCATCACGGTATCCAGATCGATGACGCAAACGGCCTCATCAGTTTGCTCGTCCATCATGACATTGTTGAGCTTGGTGTCATTGTGCGTGACCCGTTCCTGCAGACGTCCGGCAGCGAGGTGATCCAACAGGATGCCGAGGATGTCCTCTCGCTCCTTGATGAAGGCGATCTCTTCCACCACTCCGGCAGCACGTCCACATGAGTCTGCCGAGATGGCTTCCTGCAGCCGTTGATATCGGGCTCGGCTGTCATGAAAACCAGGAATGGTGACTTTAACCTTTTCCACCGGAAGGTCACTGACGAGGTCCTGAAAGGCTCCGAAAGCCTTCGCGGCTTGATAGGCTTGGCGGGTGTTTTCCACCACGTCGTAGGTGCGGCAGCCCTCGATGTAGTTGTAGCAACGCCAAACTCCTCCGGTCGGCCCGGCCACGCAGTCTTTGCCATCGCGGCCGGGATAGAGATTCAGAGTCTGTCCGCCGAAGTCTCTCTTCTGACGAAAGACCTTCCGGTTGATATGTTTTGTGACGCGAGCGATATTCTTCATCACCACCAGCGGCTCCGGAAAAACGTGTTCATTGATCCGCTGTAAGATGTAGCGCGAACGCTCACCCTCATCATCTTCGTAGCTCGCGAGGTAGGTGGTATTAATATGGCCACTCTCAATTTCCTCGCCTCCGATGAAGGTTCCATCAATGGCGAAGCGGGAACCTATTTCTTCGATATGCGGGGACGGGTCACTCATGATTTTCTGTGGCACGGGGATCTTTGGTGAGTTTTTCGATCAACTCAAGCCAGCAAGAGGTCTCGCGCTTCGCAGTGAATAGGCTGGCACGATGCTGGACCATCTGCCGCCAGCGGACGACATCAACTCCGCCGGTGACAAACTCGCGCAGGCACTGCTCCAGCTCGCCCTCCTGAAAATATCCGGGATAATCATCACCGAGAAGAAGGCGATTGCCATCGATATCACTCGCAAGCACCGGGACGCCGATCATCATCGCTTCCAGGATGGCATTTGGCCCACCCTCAAGCTCCGAAGTATTGATGGTGAGATCGCTGGCAGCGCAGATCCGTAGGGATTCCTCACGAGGTAATCCTCTCAGCCACCGGTAACGGCGGTCCTTCTCCTGCCAGAGCTCGGCCTCGGCGGCGCATTCGTCGGTCAAGGCTTCCCCAACCTGATTCACCTCGACCCGCCAGTGTGGATTCCGCGCGATCGCTTCGATGGTCATGAAGGGTCGCTTCACCGGGCGCAGGTGACCAATCACAGAGAGGGTCATGGAGCCGCTGGGCATTCTTGGGATGGTGATTTCATCAAGTGACTTCGGCACCACCACGGCTTTCTCCTGAATTTTGGGGGGAAGGCTTTTAATCATGATTTCGCCGACCACCACGATGGCATCGGAGGCCTCGAGGGTCTCCCGTCCCCCCTTGGCACCAGCCGGGAGGTCTTGATAAAGATCCGTTCCGGTGATGAGGACAATGACGATCCCATCCGGAAAAGCGGCGCGATAATCACGGACTGCGCCCGCTCCTTTCACGGCGTGCAGGGCGATCAAAATATCAGCATCATCACCATCGAAGCCGCACGAAGCCCGGGCATCGACCCCGGCAGCGACCAGAAGATCGACGGTGCGTTTCGCCGTCACCGAATTCCCCTTCAGCGAGTTTAGGGGATAGGGTGAGGCGACGCAGAGCTTCATAGTGGTAGGATCTCGTATCCCTCACGACCGTCTTTGACCACCCAGCCTTTTACGGCGAGTTCATCGCGGAAGACATCGGAGGCCGCCCAGTCTTTCGCCTGTCGGGCTTCCCAACGCTTTTTAGCAATCTCCTGGATCTCTTCCGGGACCTCGATCGCTTCCGGCTCCGGAAGCTCCAGTCCCAATGCCGCGAGCACGGTGAAAAAGCCGAACCAATCGGCTTCAGATTCGGCTGCTTTAAGATTTCCGAAAACCTCGCCCAGCGCGCCGGCAGTGTTAAGGTCCTCATTGAGCTTCGTCATCGCAGGCGCGAAAATGCCGAGGTCTCCGCCTTTAATGAGAGACTTGTAGCTAGGAGCGGTCCGTCCGGAAGCCGCTTTCGCGAGCTTGGTGAGCGCCTCCTTCGCAGCCTTCAGCGAATCGAGGGTGAAGTTCATCGGCTTCCGGTAATGACCTCCCGCCAAAACATAACGGACCTCATTGGCCGAATGTCCCATCTCCGCGAGCTGCTCCAACGTGTAGAGATTCCCCAGAGATTTTGACATCTTCCGCCCGTCCACCCGCAGGTGAGTTACGTGAAACCAACTACGAGCGAATTCCCCGCCGCAGGAGCACTTCGACTGCGCGATCTCATTGTCGTGATGCGGGAAAACGAGGTCCACCCCACCGCTGTGGAGGTCGAAGGTATCACCGAGGTACTTGCGAATCATCGCCGAGCACTCGAGGTGCCAACCCGGCCTCCCCTGCCCCCACGGGCTCTCCCAAAAGTTCTCACCGTCTTCATCACGACGCCCCTTCCAGAGCACAAAATCGGCGGCATTGTCCTTATCGTATTCGTCGGAATTTGCGCGCGCGTTTTGGGTCTTTCCCAGCTCCAACTCCCGCGTGTTCAGCTGCGAAAGTCGTCCGTATTCAGGAAAAGAGGAGATCTTAAAATACACTGAACCGTCATCCGAAGCGTAGGCGTGGCCCTTCGCCTCGAGTTCGCGAATCATCTCGATCTGCTCCGGCACATGCTTCACCGCGCTAGGCTCTAAGTGAGGCTTCAGGCAGTTTAGGGATTTGCAGTCTTCATGAAATTTATCCCGCCACTCCGAGGTGAAATCCTCCAGCGTCCGCCCGGCCGCCACCGAGTCACGGATCGTCTTATCATCGACATCGGTGATATTGCGGACGTGCTTCGTCTTCATTCCACCCAGCTCCAGAGTACGGCGCAGCACATCCTGCATCACGAAGGTCCGGAAGTTACCAATGTGGGCCGGCCCATAGACCGTCGGCCCGCAGCAATAGAAGCGGAAGGTGCGGCCATCGACCGGTTCCAGAGAAATCACCTCGCGCTTCAGAGTGTCAAATAACCTCACTCGGCGAGCATTACCCGGCACATGCCGTCATTGCAAGTGTCACAGATCTGTGGCATTGGTCCGGCGTGAAAAAGCGCACCCGCATGATTCTCACCGGCTTCGTCCCCATCGTGGGCGTGGCCCTCGTCATCCTCACCATTGGCTGGCTGGGCAAGGTGGATGGATTCATCGGAGAAGTCTTCCAAAAAATCACCGGGATCATGTTCACCCCGGTCTTTCTCGAACTCACCTTCGCCCTCCTCGGCCTGATTGCCGTTTTCTGGATCAATAACCTCCGCCTCCAGCGCGAAGGAGATGAGTATGTTTCGCTTGAAATCGAGGACGAGCCGGACGAACTCTCGCCACCGAAATCATGAACCTCGCAAACCTTCGCGAAAACTACCTTAAGGGCGGCATTAAGGTCACTGATATGAACCTCGACCCCATCGAGCAGTTCAAAGAATGGATGAATGCCGCCATTGATGCAGGCGTCATGGAACCAAATGCCATGATCCTCGCCACAGCGAACAAGCATGGGCACGTATCAACTCGCACCGTCCTTCTGAAAGAGCTGGAGGAGGGGCAATTCCGCTTCTTTACGAACTATCGCTCGCGCAAAGGTCGCGACATCAAGGAGAACCATCACGCCTCCGTCACATTCCTCTGGAAAGAACTTGAGCGACAAATCTGCATCCGTGGCACCGTCGAAAAAACCTCCCGCCAGGTTTCCGAAAAATACTTTCAATCCCGCCCTTATCAGTCGCAAATTGGAGCGTGGGTTTCCGAGGAGCAATCGCAGGAAATTCCCGTTCGCGCCGCTCTGGAAATACGCGAGCAAAAGTTACTCGAAAAATACCCCGAGGACAAAAAAGTCCCCTGCCCCGAATTCTGGGGCGGCTACAAGCTCGCGCCCAGCCACATCGAATTCTGGCAGGGCCGCGAAGGCCGCATTCATGATCGTATCCGCTACCGCCGCGATGCCGGCCCCTGGCTCATTGAGCGCCTCAGCCCATAGGCTTCAAACCAACTGACAAGTCCTGCATCCTGTCAAAAAAAAGCCCCGTGCCAAGAGCACCGGGGTTTTTCAAAAAGAGTGGTGGCTCATCTCGGATTCGAACCAAGGACACGCGGATTTTCAATCCGCTGCTCTACCAACTGAGCTAATGAGCCATGCAGTGTTGCTGCGGGCGGGTCATAAAGCCACCCGCGATTCTTGGCAATAGAAAACGAGCGCGAAATTCTCACTTTTTCACCTCCTTGGAATTGGACCGGACTTCAAGGTTCACAATTCAGTCAGCCTCAAGACATCAAACCTCCAACCTTCTCAAGTATCAATCAAAGCAATCTTGAGACCAGACCTCGGCTTCTTTTTCTCAGCAAATCACTTCTGCAAATCCCGCATCGACCAAATCTCACCCGCCATCTCCTTCAAGGCACCCTTCTTCGGCTTCCGCGCCCCATCCTTCCGCTTCGGTCCAAAGCGCTCCCGACTCCGCTCAAAGATCCCATTCACAAAATCCCGAGTCCCAATCACCGCCCCATCCGCGAAATACCTCACCTGCGACCGCACCACCTTCGAAATCTTCAAATCCCGCGCTCGGCTATTTTGAAGCCTCACCA
>CALBVA010000221.1 GCA_937969125.1 uncultured Verrucomicrobiales bacterium
GATTCTTCCTTTGACTGGCTTCGCGGCCGAGGACGGTAAAGTTCTCTACACGACCTACTGTTCCGCCTGTCATGGCGCGGATGGCAAAGGCCCCGATGGCAATATCAACCCGCCTCTGGCCAAGAGCGAGTGGGTTACTGGATCTCCAGATCGGGCCATCGGGTCGGTACTGGTGGGCTTGAAAGGGCCGATTGAGGTAGCGGGTCGGCTTTATAATCTGCAGATGCCGGCGCAAGGTGCCATTTTCAATGACGAACAACTGGCCGCAGTGCTGACCTACGTCCGCTCGTCTTGGGGGAATAAGGAGAAGGCGGTGAAGCCGGAGCAGGTTACCAAGATGCGTGCAGCTCTCAAGACCCGGACAGAGCCATTCACTGCACACGAACTGAAGAAGAAGTATCCCATTCAGTATCGTAAGGGATGGCCACGTCTTCAGAATCTCAAGTCTTACGTTTATAAGGGGAAGTGGGAGATGATGCCCGATTTTTCGCAATTGGAGCCAGATGCCATCGAGGAGGAGCCGAGAAATCTCGTGGATCCCTGGCAGGCGCAGCTAGAGAAGGAGTTCGCGATTGTGTGGGAGGGCGACATTATCACGAAGAAGGAAGGTGACTACAATGCAATGTTGGATGCCACCGATGGCGTAGCTCTCTACATCAATGACACCAAGATTCTCGAGGTCGAAGGTGTTGGGCCGCGCGGCTCGGAGCGTGCGCGCATCCGCCGCTTCCGGATGCTGAAGGGTAAAAATAAGTTCCGCCTGGAGTATTTTAACAATCAGGGGAACCCCGGGCTCTCCTTTAAGATGGGTGGGCCGACTGGCTCGCCGTGGCTTTCGGAGAGTCGCCTGGAAGTGGTCCCGGCTCCTCCGAAGATCATACTCACGCCGCCGAAGGAGGGTGCTATTCTCTATCGTCACTTCATCAGTGGAGCACGTGAGCGAGCGATTGGGGTGGGCTACGATGGCGGAGTCAATCAGGCGTTCGGGATTACTCACATGGGACTGGATCTGGTCTGGCAGGGTGACTTTATCGATGGAGGCCGTCATTGGACTAACCGTGGTCGCGGGAGTCAGAAGCCGGCCGGAACAGATGTCGTTCATCTTTTGGGAATGCCGGGCTACGCCATTTTGAAAGATGAGAAGACGATCTGGCCGGACCTCAAGGCTGAGCGAATCCTTCCGGAGTTCGGGGGATATTCGCTGGATGAAAAAGGGATCCCAACCTTCCGCTACGAAGTGGAAGGGATCGAAGTAACCGAGCATTCCTCCTTCGCTCCGAGCGGGAAGGGGAGGTCTCTGGTGCGGAAGATCACCTATAACACGTCGGGAGATGCTCCGGAGGGATTGCATCTCGCGCTCGCTTCCGGGCCGAAGATCAAGGCTGTTGATGGGGGCTTTCGTCTGGATGATAAACTCACCGTCTCCGTCGAATCGGACGCGGATCTTATTGCCCAAGAGCGCAAGGTGAAGCATCACCAACTGCTCGTCCCACTCATGCTGAAAAAGGGCATCACCACTCTCATTGTCACTTACACCTGGAACTAAGCCATGAAGATTTTTGCTATCACTACCGCTCTCGGGGTCTCCTTCGCGGCTGCTCAGTACTATAAAACGGAGACGATTCCGCTGCCGAAAGGTGAGATTGTGGAGGTCTCCTCGATCGCTCTTCTTCCGGAGAAGAAGGTCGCGATCGGAGACCGACGCGGGAACCTCTGGATCGGAACAGGTCTCTATGAGGACGATCTTTCGAAGGTGACCTGGAAGCAATTCGCGCAGGGTCTTCACGAACCCTTCGGGATGTATTGGAAGGATGGTTCACTCATTGTCCAGCAACGTACCGAGCTGACGAAGGTTACTGATACCAATCAGGATGGGCGCGCCGATGACTTTGCGAACATTTGTGACGATTGGGGGAGCAGTCATGATTATCATGAGTTTGTTTTCGGCACGGATCCAGATGTTCACGGTGACACTTGGGCTGTGCTCTGCCTGACTGGCTCCGGCGGTTCGCGCTCGGACTGGCGTGGATGGTGCATCCGCGTGACTCCAGAGGGGAAGATGTTTCCCGAAGTTTCCGGGGTGCGCTCACCGGGCGGCATTGGATTTAATCTGCAGGGAGATCTCTTCTACACTGACAATCAAGGTTCGTGGAATGGTTCTTCAGCTCTGAAGTGGCTAAAGAAAGGAGGCTTTGTGGGCAATCCCTCCGGCAATGTGACAGCGAAGAAGTTTGGCCTGCCCGAGCCTCCCAATCCCACGAGCGGTTCGCGGATTCAGATTGAGCGGGAGAAGGATCCTCGCATTGTGCCCCCGGCAGTGGTCTTCCCGCACGGAAAAGTCGGCCAATCGCCCACCGCCGTGGTTCCTGATATGACGAAAGGAAGATTCGGCCCCTTTGCCGGTCAGATTCTCGTGGGGGAACAGACTCATTCGCAGATTCAGCGGGTCGATCTGGAGATGGTGAATGGTTACTATCAGGGAGCGGTCTTTAAGTTTCTCGATGACTATGCCTGCGGAATTGTTCCGATGCGTCTCGCTCCGGATGGAACCCTTTTTGCGGGTGGCACGAACCGTGGCTGGGGAAGTCATGGCGATCAGCCCTTCTCGCTGGAGCGGACCCGCTGGACCGGCGAGATTCCCTTTGAAATTCACACCATGCGCGTGACTCCGACCGGGTTCAAATTGACCTTCACCAAGCCTGTCGATGAAAAGACTGCCGCCGATGTGAAAAATTATCCCATGACGGCGTGGACCTATATCTATCAGAAGAGCTACGGTAGCCCGGAGGTCGATAAGGTCACCCCGAAGGTGATTTCAGCCAAAGTTAACGAGGATAAACTGGGGGTGGAGATCACGGTGGAAGGTTGGGTGCAGGGCCACGTTCACCACTTGAATGCGAAGGGGCTTAAGTCTGCCGAGGGTAAGCCTCTCTGGCACCCTGATGCCTACTACACTCTCAATGAGATTCCCGCTGCCGTGAAGGTGGTCGAGTGATCTGACGGAGTGTGTTTTGTGCATAACCGAGCCGCCACGATCATTACAAATCGTCGGCGACATACCTTGTCCAGTTGAGAGCCCCGGCCTTTTCATTGACGGAGGAGCAGGGGGCTCGCCCTTTATCTCGATTTTGTGTGACCTTGACTGGCGGAATGAGATCGAGGGAAACCAACGATAGTTCTCCAATGAACACCTGAGGGATATTTTTCTGAAGGGGGAGTTGTGGGAAGTCTTTGTCTATAATGACTCCCTCCGTCTCGTGGGCATCGGTCCGGAGAGCAAAACGAAGTAGAGCATCCGTTGTGAAAAGAGTTTTTCTAGAGAAGAAAACAATATCTTTTATTTCTCAATTATCTGAATAAGAAGGCTTCGCAATGATTTTAATTCTGCATCCCCCAGATCATGCCGATCGCGCCAAAGCCCTCGCGGCATCATTGGCCGGAGCCTCCGCGCAGGACATCAGAACAACGGTCCCAAGAAACAACAAGGTGCATACCCTCATCTTCTGGGGCCATGGCGACGCCTGGAAAATGGCCGGGCTGAAGCCGAACGAGATGATCGATCTCATCAAGGCCTGGAAGAAAAAAAACAGTAAGCTCAAGACAGTGGAATTCATCACCTGTAACGCCCACCACAGCACGGGGCAGATGAGCCCTTTCGCCGTCGCTGTGAAGCGGGGGCTTGGAGTGGGCTTTCGGAGTTCCACACGGAATATCACCGTGAAGGCCCTTCCCGCAAACCCCGGAGGCAGTCACAATGCCTTCTCCATCCTTCTTGCCGATTGCTCGACCAAAAGCTGGTGCTATGTCACTGGTCCGGGTGCCAATGACGCCATCATGCAGGAAGGTGCCAAGCTCATCCAATACCACGACGTCGGTGGGCGGAGTGTCTCCTTCAAAGGAAATATTGCCGAGCGCGCAAACCAGGTCCTAAGTAGCCCCGATCATGAAAGACGACAGTGGACCATGAACTACGGCTCATTCAAAACGCTCCGTGCCAGTCTCGTTGCGGTGTGATCTTCGCCCACTGCCTCGGCATTTTCGCCAGCGTCTCTCTCAAATTCCGAAGCCAGTCTGAGCCCCAAATTTTCTCGGGATCTTGCTCGCTTTGTCTTTCAAGCCACTGCGGGAGTTGAGGGTAGGCTTGCAATAACTGCCGCCTAGTGGCCCAGCGATGATAGGTCAGATAAAAGGTCCCACCTTGTTGAAGAGCCAGATCTATGAGGCCCCGAAACTCTCTCCGGGCCTTGTCCAATCCCGCTCGTGAGTGATCGACGTGGAGATTAAAGACGATGCACGCCCAGGGCTGTCGCGCCCAGGCTAGAGCACTCTCAGCATCCCGCTCGATCAGGCGAACGGTTCCATAAATGACCTGTGCCCTTTGTTGCCGGAGAAAGACCGCCGCATAGCCTAAAAAATCCTCCAGGCGAGAGCGGGGGACATAAAGTTCCGAGATCATTTCAGATCCCGAGCTACATCCCTCCATCCGCGCATGGTAACCCGTTGGGTAGGCGCTTAGCTGCATTTCATCGCCCGTATAGTGACATCCATCGGTTGCGCTATAGTGCGCCGTATATTGACGGAAGGCCTCGCCCGGATTCGAGTGCGCCAGCGCCAGGAGCTTTTCAATTCTCCCCGAGTCCAACTCCGGTCTCTCTCGGGAAAAGTCAGGATGCTCTCCGCCATTCTCGTCCGGAAAATAACAAGCCGAGATCCCATCTCTCAGAAATCCCTCATCCGCCGGATCGATCTGGAACTGGAAGTCTCCGTAGATCCCGCCCTTCTTCTGCTGTGACGTCAGCCAATGCACCACCCTGTCAGCCGAAATCATCGTCACGTCCCGACGATAATTTCTCAGCGGGACCAGCCGCAGCGTCACCTCTACCACGATGCCAAAGCAGCCATATCCACCCACCACCCTTGAGAAGAGGTCCATATTTTCATCCCGCGAACATCGCAGCAAGGATCCATCCGCGATCACCACCTGCAGCTCCTCCAGATCATCAATGAAGGGAGCCATCCCCAGACCTCGACCATGCATGTTCACAGCCACTGCCCCGCCAATCGTCATCTCGTCAGCCCCAGTCTGCTTTTGCCGGATCGTCAATCCGCTCCCCGATCCGCGCAAGGCATCGATTAATCCCGGCCACTGCATTCCAGCCGCGACCCTCACCAACTTCTTCGTAACGTCCAGCGATACCACCTGATTCATCTCCCTGAGATCCATCACCTCGCAACCCTCACCAAAACCCTGCCCACCCATCGAGTGGCGCCCCCCGCAAACCGAAATCGTCCATCCCCGCCGCCCAGCTTGCCGGACCAATGAGCGAACCTCGGTCACCGACTCCGGATAATGAACTCCCGCCACCAAAGCCCCGCTCAAACCTGCGTGCACATCATTCAGAAAAACTGCTTTCGACATCAAACGAGGAAAGCAGAATTTCCGGGTCGTCCTAAATCGATTCTCAGTGCTGAACCATCGATCTTGTCGATGGCTAGATATCCCGTTATCATGGCTGTCATCTCAGGCATTTTGTCTCCGTGATCGGTGACGACAATGTAGGTGACGATTTTACCAGTCCACCCGGACCAAGCTAAAATTCCTCTACCCTAAATCAAAATCGTGACAGCGGACTGGTCTGTCCCAAGAGGCGATCACTTCAAGAAAATGGAAGTATGATTTCGGGTATTCTTCTTAACCAGTCTGAGCGTCAGGAGATACGGTGACAATGATCGCTTTTTCCGGGGAGAGGAGTTCCTTGGCGAGAGATTGGATCTCTTCCGCAGTGACGGCATTGAGCCGGTCTGCTTGGCCGAGGTGGAAGTCGGCGGGAAGACCGAGAAGCGAATCGAGGGCAGCGGCGCGGGCACGGCTGGCGGGGCTTTGATTGCGCAGTGCTTCACGGGCTTCGGCATTCGCTTTTACCCGGATGAGAGCTTCGGCGGGGATTCCCTCCGAGATGAGTTTATCAATTTCGCCCTGCAACTCGCGGCGGGCGAGGCCCAGCTGATCTGGAGCGGTGCCGAGGTAGAAGGCGATGAGGCCGGTATCGATTCCCATGAAAATCGAAGAGCTGACGTAGTAGGCCAGACCGAGTTCTTCTCTGATCTTTGAGAAAAGAGGTCCTGCCATGTCTGAGCACCAGGAGTCGATGAGCTCAAGAGCGAAGCGGCGGGGGTCATTACCCGGGAGACCGGGGAAGCCGATGGCGAGGACCGCCTGCTCCTTATCGAGCTGTAGCTGGTGTTCTCCGGATTGCGGGGGGGCTTGACTGGTGAGGCTGACCGAATCACCGGTGGGGATCTTGCCGAGTGATTCTTCGAGGAGGGCGATAGTGGCGTCGGGATCGAGGTCGCCGAAGAAGGCGCAGACCATATTACTGGAAACAAAATACTGCGAGTGCTGGGCGGTGAGAGCGGAGCGGTCGAGCGACTTTAGGGAGTCCAGGGTCCCGGAGGTGGGGACGCCGTAGCCCTTTCCATCCCAAAGCCGGGAGCGCATTTCCCGGAAGGCGCGGCTGGCGGGATCCTCTAGGGCTTCTTCCAGCTGGGCCATTAGGGCGGCGCGTTCACGGTCGATGGAGTCGGCCGGGAAAGCAGGTTCGCGGAGGATCTCGCCGAGAAGATTGACAATCTCACTCAGGTCTTGGCTGAGACAGTAGCTGGAGACCATGAGGGTATTATTTCCTGCGGAGGGTCGGATTGTCGCGCCGAGGTCTTCGAGGATCTCGGCGATTTCCAGGGCATTCCGGGAAGCGGTGCCCTTTAAGAGAAGGCTGGCGAGGAGGCCATTGAGTCCGGCGGTCTCTTCTGATTCCGAGAGGCAGCCTGCCAAGATCGCGGTCTGGCTGTGCACCACGGGGACGGAGGGATCGCATTGTAGAATGACGCGGACTCCGTTTGATAAGGTGTGCTCGATGATGGGGCTTCGTCCGTCCTGCGTTAGGATCTCATTGGCAGGAGTCACGAAGTCCTCCGGCACCAGCGAGGTCACGCTGAGATTTTCCGGGGTGAGGTATTTCGCGAGGACGCGGCGGAGATCATCTTCCGAGACCTGATCCAGCGCGGCGAGAGCAGTGCGGGTGTAATTGAGATCACGAGCGCTGTGCCAGTTCGAAGCGAGATCGGAGGCGCGGCCGGAAGCTGTCAGGAGGGTCTTGAATTGCTGGGAAGCGATCTGTCGACGCGCGCGTTCGATGCGGGGGCTGAGGTCTAGCTCGGGAAGTTTCCGGATGAGGTTAATGATCTCCTTTTCCACCAATGAGGCCTTGTCGGGATCGACCTCGGCATAAGCGTTAAAAATCCCCGGGCCATCTGCCGGCATCCAGCTGTAGGATCCGATGCTGTGGGCTAGGCCCTTCTCCTCCCTGATGATGCTGTAAAGAGGAGAGGCGCGACCGCCGCCCAGGACGACCGAGAGCAGGTCCAGAGCAGGACCGTCCTCGTGAGTCAGTCCGGGAATTTGCCAAGTAAGGCTCAGGTGGGTGGTGGGGATGGCGAAGCTCTGGGAGGCTCGGCGTTCACCCATCTGCGGGGGCTCCGAAGGCGTCGCGACCGGGAACTGCAGTGGGGGGCGGAGGCCCTTTGCGAGCTCGCTCTCCACATGCTCTCTGGCCTTCTCCGGATCGAATCCACCGGAGATTACAAGAAAGGAATTATGAGGGCGATACCGGGCGGCGTGATAAGTTTTCATCTGCTCGTAGGAGATCGCATTGAAAAGATCGAGATGCCCGATCACCGGGTGGCGGCGGTGGTCTCGCTGATAGCTCGTCCGGAAAAGGAGCTGAGAGGACACCGAATCCGGGTCGTCTAGTCCCATCGCGATCTCACGGCGAATGACATCCTTTTCCTTCTCAAACTCATCCTCTGGAAATGAAGGGCGGAAGACCATCTCGATGAGCGCGGAGAGAAAAAGCTTCATGGACTTAGCCGGTCCATCAATATAATAAACGGTCCGGTCAAATGTGGTGTAGGCGTTCCATTGTCCCCCGGCAGCCTGCACCTCTTGGGACAGCGCTTCACCAGTAAAGCGGTCGGTTCCTTTGAAGACCATGTGCTCCAGCAGATGGGAAATTCCAGATCCAGCCAACGAGCTTTCGTGCTGAGATCCCGTTTCCACCCATATCTGGGCACTGATCACCGGCGAATCCTGAATCGGATCAAGAATAGCATCGAACTCAGGATCAAGCGTCACCACTGACGCCGTAGAAGCAGGGAATTTCATCCCCGCCATAGTCATCTCCACCTCTTTGGCAAGCAAGTCACAAAAAT
>CALBVA010000222.1 GCA_937969125.1 uncultured Verrucomicrobiales bacterium
GTGAAATCTCCTATAATCTGAGTGAGCAGGTGGATATCGAGAAGATGCCGGTGCTGGTGCAACTGGACACGCGCCTGATGACGACGCACTTCCCGGCGGGTTTGTTAGATGAAGGAACGGGTGGATTTGAAAACGCGGTCAAGGGAGGTCTGAAGGCTTCATTGAAATCCGCAAATTTGCTGACGGGACAGATGTATGTTGATTTGGATTACTATGAGGGGCCTTCGTTGATCGAAATCCCGCGACAGGGAAACTACGTGGTGGTTCCGACGATCAATACAGGATTAGAACGATTACAGGACAAGGTTTCGGCATTGCTCGACAAGATGAACAACCTTGAACTGGAGGGACTCATTGCCAAGGTCGGCAATACCTCCGATGAGGCGACTGAAGCTCTGAGCAATGTCAATCTAGCGATGCGCTCCAGCAAGGGAGTGGTGGCGGATGCCCAGCGAACGCTGCAGGAGATGACGGATACCATGAAGGCGATGAAGGCCCTCTTAGTGCAGAACGATACGAAGCAAATCACGGCGGATCTGCGAAAAACTCTGGCGATGATCAATAAGTCACTGGAGCCACTGTCAAACGATGGTGCGATCTACGGAGACCTCCGCCGGACAATGGACGAACTGCGGGCTACCGTGCGCTCGTTTGACCGGCTGGCCTCTGAGATCGCGGACAAGCCGAATTCCCTTCTCTTCGGAAAGGATCCCGCTACCAAAAAAATCCCACGCGCGAGAAGGCGCCGCTAGGGTATTCCCCCTGAATTTTTCTGACAATGATGACCCGTTTTTTTGCAGCCGTTCTTTTTTTGACGCTTGGAGCATGTACGACGCAGCGGAACTTCTACGTCCTTTCTCCGATCGGGAAGCCACCGGTGGATGGACGGGGACCGGGGATCGGGATCGGTCCGGTAGTGCTCGCTGATTACTTGGTAGAGCGTCCATATGTGGCTTTCCAGAGTTCGCCAAACAAGCTGGAGATCTCTGATCTGCATGAATGGGCAGGTGATCCGAAGGATGACTTCAGCCGGGTATTAGCAAGCAATATGGGACGGCGAATGAAGTCGGGGAATGTTCGTACTTATCCCTGGGATCGCGAGAGCGAACTGCGCTACACAGTCTCAGTGGATGTGCGGCAATTTCACGGAACGGCGGATGGGGACGCGCTGCTGGAAGCTTCGTGGCGAGCCTACGCGATTCCGGGGAGTCGACTGCTCGCCAGCCGCACCACAACCTTGCGGGAACCTTTGGAAGGCGATGGGTTTGAAGCTCTGGTGGCAGCGCAGAGTCGGTTGATTGATCGACTGGCCGGCGTGATTGCAAGCAAATTGAAATGATGGCCGGCTCGCTAACAGGGCTGCTGCGATGAATCATTCTTCGATCTATGATCAATTAGACCCGCTCTACCGGGCGATTTGGGGAAAGGCTCTGCACCACGGCCTTTGGGAATCGATTGATGACTCCCCTTCCCTCGCTCGCCTGAATCTTCGGAATCGATTACAGGAATCATGCCGAAAGTCATTGAAGACTGGAGCCACCATCGCGGACATCGGCTGTGGTTATGGTGTTCTGAGTGCTGAACTGGCGGATGATTATGAGGTCGTGGCGTGCACGGACTCGGAGGTCCAGGCACCCTTCATTCCGGATCATCCGCGAATTACGGTCGAGTGCGGTGACTGGATGAGTCTCCCAATCCACAATGGATCGCAGGACGGGGCGGTCGCTCTGGAGAGCTTCTCGCACTTTCGGGATTGGGAAGAATTGATGAGGAAAACATCAGCGACTTTGGCAGGCGACGGAGTGTTAGTGGTGGCAGATTGGTTTGGAGGACGGAAGGCTGGTTGGTTTTTAAGAAGAATCGCGGGAATGGCAGGGATTCCGGTTTGGCGACGAGAGGAGAGATTGATCGAAGCTGCGGGAGCCTATGGTCTGGAGGTGCTGGCGAGCGAAGATCTCAGCACAAGAGTGGCACGAACGTGGACGATCTTTTTCAAGGGGGCGCTGCTTCTTCCCGTCCAAAAGCCCTCTCTCATCCCGCTCATGTTGAAGGTGGCGATCAGGCAGCCGCTCCTTTTGGTAGCCTTCCCTCTGATTCGGCTCGCCTACGCCCGAAAACAGCTGGAATACAAACTCCTGATTCTCACCAAGACCAATCGGGTTTCATCTGGTCAAGAGGGGCATTCAACCTAACATCAACTTACAGCATGAAGAGAGTTCGATTTCCACGTAGCGTCATCCTGGTCGCGGCCTTTTATCTGGTCGCGGCGATCAGCGCGGCCATCACTCAGCAGAATTGGGAGTTCTTGAAAATCTACATCCCCTTCTTCGTGCTCATCGCTGCGGTGGTGGCCTTCATGCACAGCCGGGTGAATTTCTCCCTCGTCCTGCTGTGGTCTCTCACTCTATGGGGAGCGCTTCACTTGGCAGGCGGGCTTGTCCGGATTCCCGATGGCTGGGACTTCCACGGCGAACACCAAGTGCTCTATTCTTGGTGGGTGGTGGGCCAATGGCTGAAGTGGGATCACATCGTGCACGCCTTTGGCTTCGGGAGCTGCACCTGGCTGGCATGGGAGGCTCTTCGAGCGAGCATCCAGCAGCGGCTCGGCCGGAAACTCTACCCCTCGATGGGGATGGTTTTCCTCTGTATTTTCACAGGGATGGGACTAGGTGCGCTCAATGAGATTGTGGAATTTGTCGCCACGATGGCGGTGGAAAACACGAACGTCGGCGGCTATATCAACACAGGTTGGGACTTGGTGGCAAATTTGGCAGGCTGCCTTTTTGTCGGGGTCCTCATTGTCTTCCGCGGCTAATCATTGCTCACCGTGACTCTGCACTTCGATGGAGCTGCGAACCAGCGGCTCGATGCTTACCTCGCCGCCAAGCTTCCGGAGCTCTCTCGCTCGAAGATCCAGGCTCTCATCAAGGAGGGCCACATCCTGCTGAACGGTGGAAAGGTGAAAGCGCGGGCCTCATTGAAATCCGGCGATGAACTCACGGTCGAAGTTCCCGAGGAAACAGCAGTGGAGCTCGAAGCGCAGGACATTCCGCTAAGCGTCCTACATGAGGATCGCGAGATCATCATCCTCGATAAAGCGCACGGCATGGTGGTCCATCCGGCAGCTGGAAATGCCAACGGCACTTTGGTTAATGCTCTTCTTCACCACTGCGCGGGTGAATTGGCGAGCGAGGGCGGAGAGGAGCGGCCGGGAATCGTGCATCGCCTGGACAAGGACACCTCCGGCTGCATCGTGGCGGCCAAGACGAACGCCGCACTGAAGCATTTGGTGGGGCAATTCGCGGATCGCACGACCGCGAAACTCTACCTGGCAGTAGTGCAATCTCCCCCGAAGGAAGCTCATCAAACGGTCTTCAATCACATCGCCCGCCATCCGGTGCACCGGCAGCGGATGGATGTGTGTAACCCGGGTGCGGGTAAGCCTGCGATCACCGATCTCCACCTGCTTCATATGGCGGAAGATGGCACCTCGCTCATTCTTTGTGCGCTTCACACCGGACGGACTCATCAGATCCGGGTGCACAATCGTTTCCTGGGTCATCCCCTGCTGGGCGATCCGATTTATAGCAAGCCTGCCAGACAGGCCAGGAAGGTGCCACGGCTGATGTTACACGCCTGGCGACTGGGTCTGACTCATCCGGAATCGGGCCAATGGATTCAAAAAGAGGCTCCAATACCCGAAGAATTTCACCCTTGGACTGATGAGGTTTCTCATCGCCTGGCTCAAGTGAGATTGATCAAAGATAGCAAGGAGTTCGATGCGCTATGGTAGTTGCCGGTAATCCTTGAAAGAGCGAATCGAAACCGCCATACCTTGCTCGGCAAGTTCCCAGACTTCCTCCCCATGACCACCTCGATCAAAACCCGCTACCTCAGACTAGTCCGGCGGGCTTATCGACTGCTCAGGAGTCCGACTTTCAAGCGGCATCCCCGAATCCAGCGGATGATGCTCCCACTTTTCGAGCGTGAGCGATGGCAACCCTGCCGGCAGACGGTGGCGAATGGATTAGCCATTGGTCTATTCGTTTCACAGATTCCGGTACCCGGGCAAATGCTTCTGGCAGCCATACTTACTCTCCCGTTTCGGGCCAATCTTCCTCTCTCGATAGCGGCTTGCTGGGTCACAAACCCTCTCACGATGGGTCCGATTGTTTTTTGGCAGGCTAAGCTGGGTGACTTTCTTCGCGCCAATCTCGGGATACCTGTCCATCCATTTCTGGAACGTCTGGATCTCCCTCTTGGTATCATTCCCGGTCTGGACGGAGAGAGCATTAATGTCGGTAGTTGGATCCTCGGCTTCGTCGCCGCCGGTTTGTTTTTATTTTTGCTAACCTATCCTTTCATCTATCTCCTGTCCTTTTTGATGCCGAAGCTCATTCCCAAAACGCGCTATCGACGGGCCAAGGCGAAGGTCATTGCACGTCAGCAGAAGGTGGAGAAGAGTGAGGCAAAAGCGGAAAAACGGGAGGCGAAGAAGAAGGGGCCTGTTGGCAGTGAGCCTTGAGCCGTGGCGGCGAATTTGCTTTTGATTTGGGTTGGCTGAGGGATTGCAAGGCGAGCGTGACCGGGCGGGTCACTCTGTTATTTCTGATTCCTCGGGGCGGAAGGCGGAGATGAAGAGGAGAACGGCGGCGACGGAGATGCAGGAGTCGGCGACGTTGAAGGTGGGGAAGAAGCCGCCACTCCTGGGGTGAATTTTTTCGTAACCGGGGATTTTTACGCGGATGAAGTCGACGACGTAGCCCTTAGTGAGCCGGGTGAGGGCGGACTTATCCTCGTGCTGCTCCAGCCAGAATCCCTGGAAGAGACGGTCGGTCAGGTTTCCAAAAACTCCAGCGATCAGGAGGGCGGCGGCAAGCCGAGAGGGCTTGTTGGCAAAGGCGCCTTTCCTCCAAAACACGGTGATGAGGGCAATCGCGCCGATCAGGACGAAGAGGAAAACGATGGGTGCCCAGGAGGTACCATTGCCCATCCCGAAAGCGACGCCCTGGTTATGAATGCGCCACCACCAGAGGAACCCCTCGATGACAGGCTCCGGAGCATCGGGGCTGTGGAAGTCAGTGCTGAGCGGTTCGTGGAACTTAAAGACGATCCACCACTTGGTGATCTGATCGAAGATGTAGAGTGGGAGGCTCAGGAAGAGGAAGATCTTTGGTAGACGATTCATCGGGCGAAGTGATTTCTAGGCTCCACGCATGAGAGAGATCTCGGCGAGGCTGATGAAGGAGTTGACGAGATTCTCGCGGCTGGCGATCTTCAGGTCCTCGACAGAGACGGCGCGGTCGAGGGTAAATTTCCCGGAGCGGGTGCGGCGGAGTTCACTGAGGTGAGCCCCACAGCCGAGTTTTTGCCCAATATCGTGTGCGTAAGTGCGGACGTAGAATCCCTTCGAGCAATCAACCGAAAAGTCGATTTCCGGAAGTTCAGTACGAGTAATCTCATACTTGGTGATATGAACCGCCCGAGGCTTGCGCTCCACGACCTGACCCTTGCGGGCGAGTTTGTAGAGTGGGACGCCGTCCTTCTTGATCGCGGAGACCATGGGAGGAATTTGTTCAAAGGGGCCCATGAAGCCATCGAAAGCTTCCTTAATTTGCTCGGCGGAGAGATCAGGAACTTCCTTCTCCTCCTCGATCTCGCCCTGCTTATCCTGGGTAGAGGTGGTAGCTCCGAGAGTGAGGGTGCCGGTGTAATTCTTATCCTCGCTCATGAGGAGATCCTGGATTTTGGTGGCGCGATTGATGACCAGCATGAGGAGACCGGTGGCCATGGGGTCCAGGGTGCCGCAATGGCCGATTTTCTTCATGTTCAGCTGGCGGCGGGCGATGGCTACGACATCGTGAGAAGTCATATCCGGGGCCTTATCGATCAGCAGCACGCCGCTGGGGAGGTCATTCTGTTGGTGCATGGAATGTCAGGATTGGAGAGTTATTAAAGGCCGGCCTTCTCCATGGCGGAGCGGATTTCGGCAAGAACTTTAGGTCGGGCCTCTTCAATGGGTCCGCTCATGCGAATCCCGGCAGCGAGGGCGTGTCCTCCCCCGCCAAAGGTGCCGCAAACTTCGCTGGCGTTCACACGGCGATCCTTTGATCGCATAGAGACGCGGACTTTCCCTTCGTCCAGATCCTCGAAGAAGACGGCGACGACGACGCCCTGCACCGCGCGGATGAAATCAATCATGCCCTCGGTGTCATCATCGACGAGGCCTAGTTCGTCCTTAGTTTCCTGGCGCAGATCCCACCAAACAAGGCGACCGTCATCACTGCGATCGAGAGTATTAAGGAGGGCGCGCATCAGCTCGACGCGCCGGTAGGGTGAGTTATCATAAGTGGCTGAATTGATCTTGCCGACATTCAATCCGCGGGCGACGAGGTCAGCGGCCATTTCATAAGTCCGCTGGGTGGTACCGGGATATTGAAAGGATCCGGTATCAGTGGAGACAGCAACGTAGATGGAATCGCGCGTGATGTCCGAGAAAGGCATCTCCAGCGCGGTGATGAGGTCGTAGAGAATCTGGCCGGTGGCGGGGCTTTCGGAATCGATGTAGTTCAAATCACCATAGCCGGGATTCGACATGTGGTGGTCGATATTGACGATGAGCTTGGCGTCCTTGATAGCCTTCAGACTCCCCTCACCCACGCGGGCGTGTGCCGCGGTGTCCAGAGTGATGACGACTTCGATTTCGACATCCTTCGCTTCCGAGGAGACCTCAACCTTTTCGGAGCCGGGGAGGAATTTCAGGCTTTCCGGGCAGCCATCGTTATTGAGGTAGCGGACGGACTTTCCCATGAGTTCCAGAGAATGGCCGAGGGCGAGAATTGAGCCAATGGCATCACCATCCGGGCGGACATGACTGACGACGGCAAAAGATTGGTGGTTTTTGAAGACTTCGGCGATTTCGGCGAAGCTGGAGTTTTCGTTCATAAAGATGGATGACTGAATCCCCTTGCGGGGCGGCGGGGGGAGTTTCCCCAGCCAGCGACGCTGTTCAAGGACGAACGGGAGGCACTTCAGAACCGGGGTTGTTTTTCCGCTTGGAAGGAGCAGAAGGATGCCGAGTTGCAGAAGTATTAAACGCGCTATAATTTGCGAATGATGGCAGCTCCGACCCAAGCGAAAATGCGCCGCCAAAGCGGGCGGGATTTTGCCCAGTCCCAGGTCACTTTCTCACTCTGTTGTAGATCGAGGCGGTATTGCCCCCTGAGCTGTTTGACGACCTCTGGATCATCAATAACAACCGCGAGTTCCCAATTAAGTGAGATCGAGAGGTAATCAAAATTCGCGCTGCCGATGATGGCGACGCGGCCATCGATGAGGAGGGACTTTGCATGGAGCACCGAGCCGAGGTATTCGCGGAACTCGACCCCGTCATCCATGAGTGAGGGATAGAGGCCTTCGCGGAGCCAATCGGCGAGACCGACATCCGAGTCGCGGGGGACGAGGACATCGACATCGACACCACGCAGCGAACGGGCGCGCATAACATCCAGCACGCGCTTTGGTGGGACGAAATAAGGGACGGTCATCGCGACATCCTGTTGGGCGGCATTGAAACCCTTCGAATAGAGGCGACGAATGGCTCTCCGTTTGGCGAGACCGCTGCCACCAATGATGTAGCATCCTGAGGTGCCGGGGTGGTCTTTATATGCTGGGTCAACTTGGGATTCAGGGAGCGGGCTGCCACTGGCTTTTTCCCAGGCTTCGGCGAAGAAGTGATCACAGGCAGCGGCGCCAGGTCCCTCGATACGAAGATGAGTATCCCGCCAGGCTTTCTCGCCGGAGAACTCGCGTGACCAGATCTCCCCTAAGTTCATTCCACCGGTGAAGGCGATATGGCCATCGATAATGAGATTTTTACGATGATTTCTACCAAGGATCCCGCTGCGCTTTCGCCAGAAGGCGACGGGGCGGAAGATCTCTACCTGCACCCCGGCGGTAGTCATTGATGAGAACATTTCAGGATCCGCCTCACTAGATCCGATGGCATCATAAACTACGCGAACGATGAGTCCGGCGCGGGCGCGGGCCGAGAGAGCTTCGGCAATACGCCGTCCGATCCGATCCGAGAGGAACATATACATCTCAAGATGAATATATTTCTGCCCCGCAGCAATGTCCGCGAGCATGGAGCGATAGGTCGAATCACCTTCGAAAAAGAGGTCCACCCGGTTGCCTACGGTCCGGATGGCGGAACCATCTCTGGCCAGCTCGTCCAGCCAGCGGCGGTCATCATTTTCTTCCTCGATCTTATCCATCGGTGATTTTCTTCTGGGAATTTTTCCTCTAAGAACTCCCTAGGCTAGCCCGTTTTATCTCCCGAAGACATGCGTAAATTTCTCTCCATCGCGGCCCTATTCCTTTCAATGAGTTCCCTCATCCCCCTGCATGCCCGCGAATGGCGGAGCGCGGACGGGAAAAAAAAGTTTGAAGCCACTTATATCTCGAATGATGGGACGCGGGTCACTTTGAGAAGAAACTCACGAATCCTAACGGTGGGATTCGACAAATTACACGAAGATGACCAGCAATGGCTCCGCGATAACCACCCCGTAAAAGACAAGGTGGATGCGGTCGATCAGGATGGGAAGAAAGTGGTCCGAGTGAGCCCGAAGGGGGCGGCCTTTGATACGCTGCACTTTGGCGACACTCGGAAGGAAGTGCTGAAGAAGCTCAATGAGAGCGCCATCGTGGATGGCACCGTCGCTGAAGTGATGCTGGCGCGGGTCGGTCTCAATGGCATCTACCGGACTAAGCAGACCATCGGTGGGCTGCATTGCCATTTATATTTCGACTGGGATGGGCAGAACAAGCTCAAGGAGGTCACCCTACGGACCAAGCCCCAGCCCGAATCCTCATATCGGGGAAGATTGAAAAACAACTGGGCGGAAATGATCGAGCTACTGACCACCCTGCACGGTGCCCCGGCGCAGGGTGCGGATTATCCCTCCACCGATGATTTGCAAGACGGCCTAATTCTGGGATCGCACCTTTGGCACACCGAGGAAGGACAGTCCGTATTACTCGGCACGGGCCAGGAGGGGGTGAAGTATTCCGTGATCGTGAGAATCACCAGTGAGCGAATCGAGACAAATCCGGTGGATGAGACCGGCAAATAAGCGCCCTCTTCACCAATGTCTTCATCAATGGGATGATATTTTTACGATGAGCCGGTATTGCCCTCCGGCTCATTTCGTTTACGATGACGCAACGTCGCCGGGAGAGATTGCCCGAACCCCCCTCGCCGGTTGACGTTCAAGGCAATGCTCGCATTCTCAACCTGCTGGAATAACTCGCGTCATACTGATGGCGAAGACATGATCGATGAGATCCTGGAGATGGGTTTCAGCTCGCTGGAACTCTCCCACGGGATGACAGTGGCCAAGCTCCCCGGAATCCAGCGGGCGTATGATCAGGGGAAGTTCCAGTGTGTCGGGGTTCACAATTACTTCCCCTCACCCACCGAGGTGATGATCGATGCTCCGGACGCCTACGAATTCTCATCCGATAACGTCAACGAGCGCAACAAGGCCTTTCGTGAGACCTTGAAGACGATCGAGATGGCGGAGAGCTTTCGCGCGCAATACGTGGTGCTGCACATGGGGTCGGTAGCTCCAATGCCGCACAAGAAGTGGACCGGTCCCCTCACCGACCGGCTCGCGGCGGGTGAACAGCTGACTGATGCCTACGCCGACGATAAGCTGGCCTGCGTCAAGAAGCGCGAAAAGACGGGAACGAAATACTTTGAGCGGGCGATCCAGACCCTGGAGCAGCTCATTGAGCCTGCCCAAAATGCTGGAGTGATCTTGGCGGTGGAATCACGCTCCAAATATGAGGATGTTCCGGACGAACGAGAAATGATCGCCCTTCAGGAGCACTTCAAACACTGTCCGCAGGTCGGATACTGGCATGACTTCGGCCATGTGGGACTGAAGCACAACCTCGGCCTGCTGGATCACGAAGAATGGCTGGCAAAAATGGAACCCTATCTCATCGGAGCGCACGTCCATGACGTTCAGTGGCCGAAGCGCGATCACCGGGTGCCCTTCACCGGCACCCTGCCTTACGATGATTTGCTGAAGCACTTCAAGCCGGGGATGCCCTTTACATGGGAGCTCTCTCCGACTCGTGAGAAGAGTCAAATCTTGGAGGCTCGTGAAGTCTGGCGACGGAAGTATGCTTGGACCACACACTGACGATTTTCCTTCCTGAGGAATCATGCTAGTTCTTTGGTGATGCATCTCGACACCCTTTGCCTGCACGGAGGCCAGCAACCTGATCCCACTACCAATTCACGCGCCGTTCCGATCTATCGGACGGCGTCCTTTGTTTTTAACAGCAGCGAACACGCGGCAAACCTCTTCGCGCTGAAAGAGCTGGGAAACATCTACACCCGTCTCATGAATCCCACCACCGATGTACTGGAGAAACGGGTGGCCTTGCTGGAAGGAGCGCACGAGATGGCGGGGCTGGGACACGCCTCAGGGACGGCCGCGATCTTTAACTCCATCATCAATCTCGCCGAAATGAACGATAACATTGTCTCTGCGCGGAATCTTTACGGAGGCAGCTACACTCAGTTCAAGGACCTCCTGCCAAAGATGGGAATCGAAGTGCGTTTTGTGGACTCCAATGATCCCGAGAACTTTGCGAAGGCCATCGATGACAAAACTCGCGCCCTCTTTTGTGAGACCGTTTCTAATCCCGCTCTCGAAGTCACCGATCTCGATGTAGTGGGAGACATTGCCAAAGCGCACGGCATCCCGCTGATCGTCGATTCCACCTTCACCACTCCTTATCTCAATAAGCCTCTCGAACACGGTGCCGATATCGTCGTTCACTCGATGACGAAGTGGTTCGGCGGACACGGAGCCGGACTCGGCGGCGTGGTGGTGGACTCAGGGCGCTTCAACTGGGCGGGCGGCAAGCACCCGCTCTTCGACGAACACGACAGCTCATACCACGGCTTACGCTGGGGCCATGATCTCCCGGACATGCTCGCCCCCCTTGCCTACATTCTCCGAATGCGCACCGGAGCTCTGCGAAATCTGGGTGCCTGCATCGCACCGGACAATTCCTGGTTCATCCTACAGGGCATCGAAACCCTCCCCGTCCGCATGGAAAGGCATTGCGAAAATGCCCTCGCCGTGGCGAAACATCTCAAGGAACACCCGAAGGTCGAATGGGTTCGCTTCCCTGGGTTGGAAAGTGATCCCCAATACGAGAAGAACCTGAAATATCTCCGAGGCAAAGGCGGATCCATGGTGGTCTTTGGTATCAAAGGTGGCGGTGAAGCAGGATCGAAATGCATCGAGAGCCTGAAGCTCTTTTCCCACCTCGCCAATGTTGGCGATGCCAAATCCCTCGCGATTCATCCGGCCTCCACCACTCACTCCCAGCTCACCGCCGAGCAGCAGGTGGAGGGTGGCATTCCGCCCGAGATGATTCGCCTTTCGGTCGGCCTGGAGCACATTGACGATATCCTCGAAGACCTCGATCAGGCCCTCGCTTCCGCTTAAAATGAATTCCCTGGAAATTCCGGAGCGCTGCGGCGTCATCCTCCTGCCAGACTCGGTCCTCTTCCCGCATGGCGCGATGCCGCTGCACATCTTTGAGCCCCGCTACCGGCAGATGCTCAATGACGTCCTTGAGGGAAACTGCATGTTTTGCGTGGGGAATCTCATCGGTAGCGATAGCTCCGATCCCGCCACCTCGGTCGCGCCGATTGGCACGATCGGACTGGTTCGGGCTTCCCGGGAATCTGATGAAGGCACTTCCAATCTGCTCCTCCATGGGATCTTCCGGATCCGTTTTGACGAATGGTTGGAGGAAAAACCCTACCCATACGCCGCGATCAGCCCGGTTCTCAATACCACCCTGCCCGCTTCGGAGGAAGCGGCCTACCTTGACCGACTCCGCCGCGCGATGAACCGCGCCCTCTCCGGCTTCCCTTCAGAAGTAAATGAGCAACTCAATGAGACCCTTGACCGAGCGGGCGATTCCGCGACCTGTTCCGATGCCATGGCCCAGCAGTTCATCCACGATCCGGCCTCCCGTCAAAAGCTTCTGGAGACCACCGAAGTGAGGGCTAGACTAGATTTTCTCATTCAATTTCTAAAAAAAGCCGGTCCTTCCGTCTAACGATGAGACCATACCATGAAGTCACTCCTTGCCATTCTTCTCATCAGCCGTCTCCCAGCTCAAGTCCTGGGAGCTATTGAGACTTTCTCTGACGCCGATAACGCCGACAGCTGGAACTTTTATGATTACGCGGATGAAGTAGTTGACGCGCCGGAATACATCCTCCCCGGTTCGACCGACCCCGAAATCTTCACTCGTTTCACCAATGACAACGGAGTCTCCCTCTTCGCGACCGATGTCTCATCCAGTGGCTGGTTCACAGGAGACTTCACGGACGCAGGCATCGGAGAAATCGCCTGTGATGTATACATTGAGGATCCCACCACCTTTGACGTCTTTGAATTCTACATCGTTGCCAATAACACCTTCTATTACAGCAATGGATTCACCGTAAGCAATCAAGGCTGGAGCTTCGCCGAGGTGAATTTTCTGAAGGACGACTGGTATCTCTCCGTGAATAACGAGCTCGTCCTCACCTCTCTCACTCCGGCTTTGCTCGCCGATGTCACCGAAATAGGGATCAATTACTTTCCGATCCCGGATTCGGCCTCGAATGGCAGGATCGTCGGCTTGGACAACTTCAATCTCCTTCCCGACCTCACCCCCGTGGTTCCGGAGATCGCGGTGAGTGGATCTGAGTTGAAGCTCTCATTCGAAGCCCTCGCCGGTATCCAATACTCCATCCAGGAAAGCCCGAGCCTCCTTGAAAACAGCTGGATGAATACCGAGGCTCCCTTTGTGAACCCTGGTGGGATCGAGCGAACCCTCCCCGTCAGTGAGAAAAATTTCTTTCGAGTCCTGATTGATCCACTGGTCATTGATACCCCGTCAAGTTGACCGCCTCCCTCCTTCGCACTTGTCCTTGCACACCGGCGTTCTAGGCTCCACACCAGCTCCGCCGCCATGCATCGCCTCTTCGTCGAAAAAACCGCAAACTTCGCCAGCGAATCCTCTCACCTCATCTCCGATATCCGCTCGAATCTGGCCATCGATTCCATCGATTCCGCCCGCATCGTCCAGCGATATGATCTGGATGGCCTCACAGATGATGAATTCACCAAGGCCTCCCGCCTCATTCTTTCCGAGCCACAGGTCGAGACCTCCTCACCTGAGCTGAGCCTCGTGACGGGCGAATCAGCCTTCGCGATTGAGTTTCTCCCGGGACAGTTCGATCAACGTGCTGACTCCGCCGCCCAGTGTGTCCAGATTATCACGGGCAAAGACCGCCCATTCGTCGCATCGGCACGCATCTTCATCTTTAAAGGTAATCTTTCCGAAGAGGAACTCTCAGCGATCAAAACCTACCTGATCAACCCGGTCGATTCCCACGAAGTTTCCGTCACTGCAGCCTACGAAAGAACCAGCTCACCAGAGCCGAATCCCGTCGCCATTCTTGAGGGCTTTAACTCCAAATCAGAGGACGAATTGGATGCCTACCGCCGTGAACTCGGCCTCGCGATGTCCACTGCCGACCTCGCCCACACCCAGAAGTATTTCCTCGGCGAAGACCGCGAGCCCACCATCACCGAGCTACGCATGCTCGATACCTACTGGTCAGACCATTGCCGTCACACCACCTTCATGTCGAAGATTGCCAAGGTCACCTTCGATGAGGGAACGGAGGTGATTGAAGACACCTACAAGACCTACCTCCAGGTTCGCGACGAGGTTTACGGACCGGATACCGAGCGCCCCGTCACCCTGATGGACATTGCGCTCATGGGGATGAAGGAACTACGGAAGTCCGGCGAACTCGATAACCTCGAAGTCTCCAATGAGATCAATGCCGCCTCCATCGTCGTTCCCGGTGATGATGGTCAGGAATGGCTCGTCCAGTTCAAGAATGAGACCCATAACCACCCCACTGAGATCGAGCCCTTTGGCGGCGCGGCGACCTGTCTCGGCGGCTGCATTCGCGACCCCCTGAGTGGTCGCTCTTATGTTTACCAGGCCATGCGCGTCACCGGAGCTGCTGATCCGCGCACTCCCTACAATGAGACCCTTCCCGGCAAACTTTCACAGCGAAAAATCTGCCAGGAATCCGCTCTCGGTTACTCCTCCTACGGAAATCAGATCGGCCTCGCCACCGGCAAGGTCTCCGAAATCTATCACCCGAACTATGTTGCCAAGCGCATGGAAATCGGCGCGGTTGTCGCAGCCGCTCCGCGTAAAAATGTCTTCCGTGGAGGACCGTCCACCGGTGACTACATTCTCCTGATCGGCGGGCGCACCGGGCGTGATGGCGTCGGCGGAGCCACCGGCTCCTCAAAGGAACACACTGACGACGCCCTCGATAACTCCGCCGAGGTGCAAAAAGGTGATGCTCCCACCGAACGAAAGATTCAGCGACTCTTCCGGAATCCGGAACTCGCCCCAAAAATCAAAATCTGCAACGACTTCGGAGCTGGCGGTATCAGCGTGGCCATCGGAGAAATTGCGGACAGCCTGGACATCGATCTTGATGCTGTTCCTAAGAAATATCATGGCCTGGATGGCACTGAGCTTGCCATTTCCGAGTCGCAGGAGCGCATGGCGATCTGTGTCGATCCCAGCGAAGCAGCCTACTTCATCGCCGAGTCGGACAAGGAGAACCTCGAATGTGTGCACGTCGCCACCGTCACCGATAGCGGCCGCCTCCGCATGACTTGGCGCGGCGATACCATTGTCAATCTCACCCGCGAATTCCTAGATACGAATGGTGTGCAGCAGGAAGCCAGAGTGCAGGTGCCATCTTACTGTCCCTTAACATCACCCTTACAATCTACTTATGAACAAAGCCAAAAGAGAGGCTTTGCCAACGCCCTCTCCAACCTCAACACCGCTTCACAGAAAGGACTCGGAGAGCAGTTCGATTCCTCTGTCGGAGCCGGAACCGTTTTAGCCCCGTTCGGCGGAAAGCACCAGCGCACGCCGGTCGATGCCATGGTGGCGACTCTTCCGTTTTTGGAAGGTCACAGCGAGGTCTGCACCCACATGGCGTGGGGATTCCATCCGGATATTGCCAGTTGGTCGCCCTTCCACGGCGCGGCTTATGCCGTGACCGAATCGGTCTGTCGGGCCGTGGCTTCCGGAGCGAAGCTTTCCGACATCCGCCTGACCTTGCAGGAATACTTTCCAAAACTTGGCGATGACCCATCCCGCTGGGGACTTCCCTTCTCCGCCCTTCTCGGAGCCTTCAAAGCCCAGCATGAACTCCGCCTCGCCGCAATCGGTGGTAAGGACTCCATGTCCGGCACCTTCAATGATATCGATGTTCCACCTACCCTCGTCTCCTTCGCTCTTGCGCCGGGAAGTACGAAGAGCGTCGTATCTCCAGAACTCAAAAGAGCGGGCTCATTGATCTCCCTCCTCCAAATTCCGCGGGATGGCAATGAGCTCCCTGACTTCCAGAAACTCCGCGAAGTGGCAGAGCTACTCCACAGCGCAGACGTCCTCGCCCTCCATAGCCTGGACCACGGTGGCATCGCCACCGGTCTTAGCAAGATGGCCTTCGGTAATGGCATCGGTGCGGTGATCGAAACCGACCTCGATCTCTATCAGGAGCGGTTCGTAAGCTTCCTGATCGAATCCGAGACCGAAATCGAAGGAGCGATCGTCATTGGCAAAACGCAGGAGACTCCGGAAATCCAAATCGGAGAAGAGGCTCTGCTTCTGGAAGACTTGCTAAGTGCCTGGAGCGAGCCGCTTTCCGAGATCTACCCCGAGACTCAGGATCCCGGAACCAGCGAGGCCGATACCTTCACCCATCAGGCCAGCGGGAAGTCATCGCCTCGTGCTTCCGTCGCCAAACCAAAGGTCATCATCCCCACCTTCCCGGGCACCAATTGCGAATACGACACCGCCAAGGTCTTCCGCGAAGCGGGTGCCGAAGCAGAGATTCAAGTCTTCCGTAACTTGACACCGCAAGCGGTTGAGGAATCGCTAGAAGCCTTTGCCAAGAGCATTGGCGAGTCACAGATCCTCATGCTCCCCGGCGGATTTTCAGCCGGGGACGAGCCTGCGGGATCCGGTAAATTTATCGCCACCATCCTGCGGAGTCCGCGCGTCGCCGACGCGGTGATGGACCTCTTGAAGAATCGGGACGGCCTCATCCTGGGAATCTGCAATGGCTTCCAGGCCCTCGTGAAAACCGGCCTCGTTCCCTACGGTGAAATCCGCGACCCCAAGCCCGGAGCTGCGACTTTGACCCATAATGAGATTGGGCGTCACATTGCCTGCTATGCCACCACGAGAATTTCCTCGAACCTCTCGCCGTGGCTCACGGGGACAGAAGTGGGAGAGCTTCACAACATTCCCTTCTCTCATGGTGAAGGAAGATTCTGGGCCAGTGAGGAGGATGTCAGAGAACTCGCGGCAAAGGGGCAAATTGCCAGCCAATACACCGATCTTGACGGCACTCCAACGATGAACCCAGAGTTCAATCCGAACGGCTCGATCCACGCCATCGAGGCCATCACCAGCCCATGTGGTCGGGTCCTGGGCAAGATGGGCCACACCGAGCGACGCGGACCGGATGTTGGCAAAAACATCGCCGGGAACCTGCACCAACCACTCTTCAAGGCCGGAGTGAATTACTTCGCCTAAACGGTCAGAGAAGTGAGGTCTTCCCCTTATCGATTCATCTTGTTAAACCTACAAAATGAAGAGGATTCTGCCCTACCTTGTCGGACTGACTCTGGCGGCCGCCGTGTTTTTCATCCAGGAAAGCCGAATCCAGGCGCTGAAGGCTGACAATGCCACAGCTCAGGAAAAACTGGGTTACAAGTCGGCCAATAGAGCCGATGAAAATATCGGTAGATCAAACTCCGAAATCGCTCCACCTCTAGAATCGAGCCGGGGTTCGATCACGGTCATTCGCCCCGACAAACCCACCACCCGGAATCTCGAAAAATTGAACGATTTTAGGAAAGGCGTGGCGGAGCTCTTCGAGAACGAAGCCGGTCAGGCCATGATTAAACAGGGCGTAAAGATGTCGCTCCCGATACTCTATGG
>CALBVA010000223.1 GCA_937969125.1 uncultured Verrucomicrobiales bacterium
CTCGGCACCGAGATGATCTCCTCTTTTTTCTGCGATGGCTAAGTCACTCTCAATTCAACTCAATTTTCCTCGTGTAGTGTGATATGGGTCCACAATTGCCTGGCCCATTTTACGATGGTCGACTTCGAGTATTTGATCTCCCCCAATATAATAAACAACTGACTAAACTCATATATGGAATCGACCCGTAATTCAACCGAAGTGCCGAACCCCAGCAAGCGGGTGCTACCAACAGGCTAACCTGCCGTGAGTCGAAAGCGTCATGACAATCACAACCGCAACCTTGAAATCGAAAGGGCGCTGCCGGTAGCCTGCGGCAGACCCTTGACGTTGCTCATAAATGGCTCGCTCTGATTCATTCGAGGAACTTGTTACCGAGCGAGGCTTTGATCGCTATCAGTCTGGCCTAGTTGTTCGATTCCAAGCATATCGACTTGAGTATAAACTTAGTTACGGAGAACCCACCGCGAAACCTTGTCTATGGATGGATTTTTCTTCGGAGCGGACGCGCACAATTGGCAGGGTAACTTTATGGGAATCTGGTGAGTGCGATTTGGAGGTCATAGACAGCAAGTCAGGTGACGACATCCTTCGCGAGACGCATTCATTTTCTTCTCCAGATTTATTCTTTTCCACTTATCCGAAGGTTCCAATTTTGATGAGAGGGGCTGATTGGTCTAGCGACCTGGGATCTTCGCGGAGCTAACAAGCGAGGGCATTTTGCTGGGTGATTTGGTGAAGGGCCAGAAAAAGCGCGCGAGGCCGGAGCCGCGCGCGCTTTGGGGGGAATAGAGGTAGGATTACTCTTCGCTGGCGGCGGCTTTCCGCATCTCGGCGAGTTGGGTTTTCTGGAATCCTTTGATATTCTGGGCCAGTGCGCTTTCTGGAGCGATGGCGATGATCTCGGTCGCCATTTTGTCGGCTTCGTCGAACTTTTCGAGGTGCAGGAGGATGCTGAGTTTGGTCGAAAGGACTTCTTGTTTTTCCTCACCCTTGATGTCGAACTTGCTGACGTGGTCATCGATCAGCTTCATTGCTTTATCCGTTTCGCCGGCATTGATGGCCTTTCCAAGGCCTTCTTCGAGATTTAGTAAAGCCTTCTCCTGAGCAGCCGCTTTGGCGAGGCCGGTCTCGTCCTTGGGGTCGAGCTTCTTGATCTCGGTAATGATGTCTTCATAGACGTGGTGTTGCTCTTTCGGGACTGCTTTCACTCCCTGGTAGAGAGCTTTGGCCTTCTCGACACCTTCCATTTTTTCCGCCATGACGAAGGCTGCGTCGCGTTTCTCTTTGTTCTTTTGAAGTTCGCTGAGATGGGCGAGATACTTTTCAGGGCCACCTGGCTGGAAGCCAGTTTTGGCATACGGGCGGCCCTGGGCGTCGGTGAGGAGGATCGTGGGGTAGCCCTGGATCTTGTAGGAATCACGGATCTTGGCATTTGCGGCGGCTTGAGCTTCACCTTGGGCTTTGACCAAATCTTCACCACGGGGGAAGTCGAGTTCGACGAGGATATACTTCTGACGGACTCCTTTTAGGAAGGCCTCCTTACTGAGGACTTGCTCGTTGAGCATCTTGCAGGGTGGGCACCAATCGGAGCCGGTGAAGTCGAGGATGATGTCTTTCTTTTCTTCGGCGGCCTGTTTCTTGGCGGCTTCGAAGTCAGTGATCCATCCCTCACTTGCGGCATAGGAAAAAGTGGTGGAGAGGAGTGCGGCGGATGCCAAGAGCAGTGCTTTTTTCATAATGGTATCGTTAAGAGAGCGTGGCATTGACTTTATTCTGTGCAAGGAGAATTGATTTTCTTGCCTTATTTCCGGTGTTCATTTGACTCCTCGAAATGCCCACCATCGAACGTGCTCGTGAAGTCTTGAAAGAGGTCTTTGGTTTCGAGGAATTTCTCGACGGCCAGGAGGGTGTCATTGGCGATATTCTCTCCGGCCGCGATGGATCGGTGGTGATGCCCACGGGCGGGGGAAAGTCGCTCTGCTACCAGCTCCCTGCGCTTTGCCGCGAGGGCGTGACCTTGGTGGTGAGTCCACTCATCGCCCTGATGAAGGATCAGGTGGATGCCTTGGTGGAGCGGGAGGTCGCGGTGACTTTGATCAATTCCACCCTCAGCTGGCAGGAGCAGCGGGAGAGGCTGGAGGGGATGAAGAGTGGGGCGTATCAGTTGGTTTACATCGCGCCGGAGAGATTTCGCGCGGGGTCTTTCATGGCGGCCTTGGAAGGCGTGGATATCGAGATGGTGGCGATTGATGAGGCCCATTGTCTCAGCCAGTGGGGACACGACTTCCGCCCCGATTACATGCGGCTGGGTAAGGCTCTGGAGGCGATGGGGCGTCCGCAATGTGTCGCGCTGACCGCGACCGCCACTCCGATTGTGCGGGAGGACATTCGTAGTGTGCTTCGGCTGCGGGATCCCTTTGAGAGTATCAGTGGATTCGAGCGACCAAACCTGAGCTTTACCATCACTGCCGTGGAGAAGGTGGCGCAAAAATATGCCCGGATGAAGAAGGTGGTGGAGGAGCACAAGACGGGCATCGTTTACTGTGCCACGCGGAAGAAGGTGGAGGAGGTGGCGGAGACAATCCATTCTTGGGGGCTGAAGTGTGTGGCCTACCACGGCGGGATGAGTGATCAGGAGCGTGAGCGGACGCAGAATACCTTTATTTCAAAAAAGGCCGACATTGCGGTGGCGACCAATGCCTTTGGAATGGGGATCGATCGCTCGGACGTGCGCTTCGTGGTGCATTTCGAAATTCCCGGTAGTGTGGAGGCTTATTACCAGGAAGCAGGCCGGGCGGGCCGTGACGGGGAGGCGTCGGTTTGCGAGTTACTCTTTAACTACGCCGACACGCGGACGCAGGAGTTTTTTATCGAGGGCGTGAACCCGGGGGCGAAGATGATTCGGGAGGTTTATCAATATTTCCTCAATGAGGCTGATACGAACTACGAGGTTCATCGTGCTTTGGACGAAATTAAGGAGGCGATCGGAGCGAAGAACGGTATGGCGGTCGGGGCGGCACTGGGAGCGTTGATGCGAGATCGCTGGGTGGAGCGGTTTGATATCGCAGGATCTCGCGCGAAGGGGACGCGACTGCTGCAGCCGAATGTCCTGACTCGTGATCTCAAGTTGAATGAGGCGGCATTGGAGGAGAAGGAGCGCCGGGACCGGGAGAAGCTCGAGTGCATGGTGCAGCTGTGCTATGCCAATACCTGCCGACAACAGTGGGTGCTGGAATACTTTGGTGAGGAGAATGCACCGATCTGCGGAAGCTGTGATGTCTGCCGCGGGGAGGAGAGTAGTGAGCGGCGCGCGCCTACTGATGATGAGGATCTCATTGTCCGGAAATTTCTTAGTGGAGTGGCGCGGATGTCACGTCGGACACAGACTGGCTGGGAAGGAATCTTCGGGCGTGGACGCATCATCCAGATGCTGGTCGGGAGTAAGTCGCAGGAGGTCTTGCGGGTGCGCCTGCATGAGCTGAAAACTTACGGACTGCTGAAGAAGGAGGGGACGGCTTATCTCAATGCCCTCGCCCGTAGCCTTAATGACGGGGGGCTCATTGCCACGAAGATGGGCGAGTATCCGTTGGTCACTCTGACTCCGCGTGGCGATCAGGTGATGCGCGGGAAGACGAGCTATGCGCTGGAGTGGCCGGCTCCGGGAGGCATTTCGAAGACCTCGAATGATGGCGTGGAGTTGGAGGATTTGGGTTTCGATGCGAAGCTTTTTGAGAGGTTACGCGATACCCGAACCCGGATGGCAAAGGCCGAGAAGGTTCCGGCTTATGTCATCTTTTCCAATGAGACTCTCCAGCATCTCGCGCGCCTCCGCCCGACCACGATGGATGCGGGCCTCTTAGTTAAGGGAATCGGCGAAGCGAAGGCGGCGAAGTATCTGGAACCCTTCCTCCGTGTGATCCGCGACGTCGATCAGGGTGGGTAGGATTTTGCGACTTTTTGGAGGGCGGCCAGGCCTTCTGTCGGGGTCATTTTCTTGGTGTGATTGAGGAAGACGCCTTGCAGGTCCATCTCAGCGGCCTTGCGGATGCTTCGTAAGGCCTCGGTGTGGTCGTCATTGAAAACAGCTGGCGGAGGGGAGGGCTGGCGGAGGTGTTGGGTGAAGAGGTCGCCTGCGATGAGGAGGCGCTCATTCTCCAAAAGAAACCCGCAGTGACCCACGGTGTGACCGGGGAGTGCGACGACCCTCATCCCGCTGACGTGATCGCCGTCCTCGAGCCAGTGATCGATCACTGGTGAGCGATAGCGGAAGAGGAAGCGGCCGGCCTTTTCCAGTGCTTCGCAAAGGAATCGAGAAGCTCCTCCGAGAATGTGTCCCGCGTCCTGCTTCGGGGCTGAGATGGGGGAGTTGGTCAGTTTTTGCAGACGGGCAATATTGAGAGTGTGGTCCAGATGACCATGGGTCAGGACGATGCTGCGGACGTCCGACCAATCCAGACTGCGACGTCGCAGCTCCCGGTGGATCCGCCGCACTCCGCCGATGAATCCGCCATCGATCAGGTGAACTCCGCTGTCATCGATGAGCATGTGGTGGTGGACCAGGATGCCTCGGAGTTGGACGATTTTCCGCACGGAAGAATCGATGTCATTCTTTTCGTGAAAAACCAACGATGGATGCTTCCTAATCCGTGATCCCTGTGCTTCACTTTTTTCTCACCCATGAGCGACGAATCCTCACAAACTCCCGAAAACGAAGGAGCTCTTGACCTGTCTGGTTTGAATTTCGGCCCTGCCTGGGCTCGCGATAAATCAGAGTCCAAAAGCCTGAAGAAATATAAAGATCGCGGCGACCGCGATGACTTACGGGGCGACCGTGGAGGGCACCGCGGCGGGGGAGGTGGAGGTCGTGGAGACCGCAGACAGGGCGGGGGAGGCTATGACGGACAACGCCGCGACAATCGTGGCGGAGGCGGTTTCAAAGGACGTGGCGGCTATGGTGGAAGACGTGATGACGATCGCAGACCGGCACGCCAAGAGGTCGAGCCACCGGAAGGGGTGAGCATTCAAATCATGCCGGGCGAGCAGAGTCTGGATCTGTTGGCGAAGCAGGTCATCGACACCGGACGGGCTTTTTCCGTTTTTGATCTCGCGAAGGTTCTTTTGCAAAAGCGAGACCGCTTCCGCGTGACCTTCGATTCGCCGGAGAAGAAGATTTTCCGATGCCGTGAGGACCAATCGGTCTG
>CALBVA010000224.1 GCA_937969125.1 uncultured Verrucomicrobiales bacterium
TCGCCCGCGCGGACTTTGCTTCGCAAAGAAGGGGTATCTTCATTTCTTTTGGTTTCTTAGACGGCCGCAAGCGGCTGGAAATCAGCCCCTTAGCAATTAAACCTCACCCGTTCCGCAAAGGCCCAGCAAGCCACGATGAGCTCCCTCATCTGAAAGAAACCGCCACGAAAGCTCGTTTAGTTGTTGCGATTCAATCTCAATAAGCTTTTCTTGTCCCAGCAACATCAAATGCCTGCACTCGCCCTAGATCTCAAACGTGACTCCGCCCTGACCTTGAGTCAGGCCGCGACCGGTTGTGAATTTCAGATCCGCCAAGTTGACGGCCCCTCGTGCCGCCAGCTCCGCGAGATCGGATTTTGCGAAGAAATGCGGGTGAAAAAGCTGACCAATGGCCGCAACATGCTCTGCACCGTCTGTGGCACCCGCCTCGCTCTCAGCAAAGACCTCGCAGACCAAATCAGCGTCGTCCCCGCCTAATCATCCCGGCTTTTTGAGATGAGCACTTCGTCCATCGAGGCACACGTCGCCCTCGTCGGGAATCCCAATGCCGGAAAGACCACCCTCTTTAACGAGCTCACCGGGCAGAATCAAAAGATTGGTAACTACGCCGGTGCGACGGTCACAAAAAAGAGCGGAAAATTCTTCACACCGCACGGCCACCAGCTGGAGCTCATTGACCTCCCTGGAACCTATTCACTGGAGCCAAATTCACCCGATGAGGAAGTCACCCGCGATGTCCTCCTCGGAGATCAGCACGGCGAGCCCGTGCCAGACCTCATCCTCTGCGTGCTCGATGCCACGAACCTGGAGCGACACCTCTACCTCATGCTCCAGGTCATCGACCTCGGCTACCCCGTCGTCGCCGCGCTCAATAAGATCGACCTAGCCGAGAGCCAGGGACTCCGCATCGACCCCACCGCGCTGAGTGAGGATTTCAAGATCCCCTTTGTCCCTCTTTCCGCCGCCACTTCGCGTGGAATCACCGCGCTGAAGCAAGCCCTCCGCTTTCCCTTTCCCGCTGCTCCCGGTCGACTCTGGACCGGTCCTGCCGAGTTGGAGGACGCCATCGAGGCCGCCACTCGCCTTGCCGAGACCCATGAGCAGCCGAAGCCGGAAGCCCATGCCCTCCTCTCCGTTGCGGAAAAGGGCTCCGAGACCGAGTCCTTCATCCAAAAGACGCGCTTCGAGTTCATCCACCGCGCCATCGAGGCCGGCCTCCAGCGTCCCGATGAAGCCGCCCTGGAACTCACCGACCGTATCGATGCCCACGCTCTTCATCCCTTTCGCGGATGGCTCATCTTCTGCTCCCTCATGTTTGGCGTCTTCTGGTCCATCTTTAAGTTCGCGGAAGTCCCGATGGGCTGGATTGAAAGCGGACAGGAAGCTGTGCAAGGCTGGGTTGGAGGACTCCTGGCCGAGGGCGACCTCAATAGCCTCCTCGTCGATGGCATCATCGCCGGTGTTGGCGGAGTGGTCATCTTCCTTCCGCAAATCATCCTTCTCTTTTTCTTCATCAGCCTGCTCGAGAGCAGCGGCTACATGGCCCGCGCCGCCTACCTCATGGACGGCATTATGAATAAGGCTGGCTTGTCCGGAAAATCCTTCCTCCCCCTCCTCTCCGGATACGCCTGCGCCATCCCCGGCGTCATGGCTACCCGCACTATCCCGAGCGCAAAGGAGCGCCTCGCCACCATCCTCATCCTACCCTGGACCTCCTGCTCCGCACGCCTCCCCGTTTACGTCCTCATCATCCCCATCATGGTGAGTGGTGCCTTTGCCCAGGGAGCGACCCTCTTCGGCATCTACGCCCTCGGCACCGTGACTGCACTCATAGCAGCCAGGCTCCTCAAGCCCCGACTCGGTGCCAGTGAACCTCCTCAGTTCCTCCTCGAACTTCCTCCCTACCAAAAACCCCAGTGGAGCCACCTCCTCCGGCAGGTTGGCGAACGCGCTTTCGCCTTCATCAAGAAAGCCGGCACCATCATCCTCGGCCTCAGTATCATCCTCTGGTTCCTCGAAACCTACCCAAAGAGTGGTTCCGATGACCCCGTCGTCCAACAAGAACAATCCTTTAACGGCCGCATTGGCCAGGCCATCGAGCCCGTCGTCGCCCCCCTCGGCTGGGACGCGCGGATGGGTACCGCAATGATGGCCTCATTTGCCGCGCGTGAAGTCTTCCGCTCCTCCCTCGCCATCTCCTACTCCGTCGATGAAGAGGACGGCACCGCCATGCGGGAACAATTGTCCAATGCCACCCGTGCCGATGGCTCAGCCCTCTACACACCACTTGTCGGGCTCAGCATCATCATCTTCTTCATCTACGCCCTCCAATGCCTCCCCACCACCGTCATCGTGCGGCGTGAGACCGGCTCCTGGAAATGGGCTCTCGCCCAACTCGGCGGCATGACCCTCTTCGCCTACCTGGCCGCCCTCCTCGTCTATCAAGCCGGCCTCCTCCTCGGCTTTACCTAACCCAGGAAAGGATAGAACGATGAACTGGCAAACCCCGGTCGCCCTCGCCATCGTCGGCCTCACCATCGTCCTCTTCTTCGTCAGACGAAAAAAAAACTCCTGCGGCGGAAACTGCGGCTGCACCGCAAAGACGAAGCCCCCAGCAGAGTAGCGCTAGCCTTAAAGGCTCTAACCTTCTCAAAGAGCAGTTCCGAGAACTCCTCAGCGAGCGTTATCAACGAATGAGCGCAACAAGCCCTGTCTAACTGCTGTGAGATGGCACAGAAGAGCGGATTTACACCGTTCCAGAGGTTGGCAAGAAGCTTTCTGAAACACAGCCTCACCCCCGGCCTGATCAAAGGGTTCAATAACCTCCTCTCACGAATCATTCGCAAAGCATGTGGGATAAGCGATCTGAGCTATCTCGAACTCAAATTGCGACACCACTCGGTGAACCGTTCATGACGTCATCAGAGGAAATCTGTCATGCCTAGACCTCGAAGATCCTAAATTTTCAGAAGCTCCCTTTTTTGTTGGACATCCACGGCCTCCCGCGATAACTCCCGCGCACCCAAAAAAATGGCAGCGTAGCTCAGGGGTAGAGCAGAGGACTCATAAGCCTTTTGTCGGCGGTTCAAATCCGCCCGCTGCTACCACTCTCTGAACCCCTTTCAGATCAATGCTTGAAGGGGTTTTTGCTTCCCCGAAGATAAGGGCTCGAGGCTATGGGTGTGTTGAATC
>CALBVA010000225.1 GCA_937969125.1 uncultured Verrucomicrobiales bacterium
CTCTTCCACCTTCTCTCTCTGAGTATACTGGGCGAAGGTTTCGCCCTCCTTGCGGTTCTCTTTGTAGGTTTTTACGAGTTGCTCGACGAGCGGAGGGATGTCGGTAAAGGGGACGCTTTTGAAGGCCTCGCGGGCGATGGCTTGTTCGTCGTCCACGCCGCCGCCGAGGACGATGTTGTAGCCTTCGACTTTTTCGCCGGACTCGGTTTTGCACGGAGTGGCCATCATGCCGATGTCACCGATGTAGTGCTGGGCACAGGAGTGGTGACAACCGGTGAGATGGATGTTGACGGGCTGGTCGAGTTCGAGTTTCGAATCGAGGTGCTTTCCGAGTTCCACCGCCTGGCCTTTGGTATTGGCAGCGGCGTATTTACAGCCGGTGTTTCCAGTGCAGGCGATGAGTCCGCCGGAGAGGGAGGAGGCTTGGTAGGCGAGTCCGGCTTCCTTGATGGCGAGCTGGGCTTCGACGAGTTTTTCGTCAGAGACGTGCGGGATGATGATGTTTTGCCAGGCGGTGAGGCGGAGGTCGCCGGTGCCGAATTGGTCGGAAAGGTTCGCGATTTTTTCGACAGTCTCAGCAGTCATGCGACCGACAGGAACCACGATGCCGATGTAGTTCCTCCCGTCGCTTTGTTTATGAACACCGAGGTGGCCGTGCTTGACCTTGGGCTTGGGCTTTTCGCAAAGCTCTTCGGCGACGAAGCGGAGCGGGAAGGCGAGCTTCTTTTGAACTTCGTCGAGGTATTTTGGGACGCCCCACTGATCGACGAGGTATTTTAAGCGGGCCTTCTTCCGGTTGGTGCGGTCGCCATTTTCAATAAAGGCCCGAAGCATGGCAGAGGCCACGGCGGTGGCTTCCGAGGGCTTGATGAGGAGGCCGGAGTCGGAGGCGAATTGTTTGTGGCCGGTGATGCCGCAGAGTTGGACACGGAAGTAGACGCCGGGATCCAGATCTTCTGTTTTTTCTTTGAGGGTGACGGCGTAGAAGGCGATGTCATTGGTATCGGCACAGACCGAGATGGCACCGCCGGAGTCGTAGGAAATGTTGAACTTGCGCGGCATGCCGTAGAGGTCCCGATTGTTCAGGATGGCATGGTGCATAGCCTTGGCATAGGGGAGCACATCGAGGAGTTCGTCCTTATCAAATCCGGTAGTCGGAGTGGCGGTGACATTGCGGACATTATCCGCACCGGAGCCTTTGGAAGTCAGGCCGAGCTCGATGAGGGTGTTGAGAATGTTGACCGTATTCTCAGGCTGGATTTCGCGGATCTGGAGATTGCCGCGGGTGGTGACATCGACATAGCCGCCGCCCCAGTCGCGGGACATTTGGGCGAAGCCGCGGAGCTGGCGGGAGTTCATCGCGCAGCCGGGGATGCGGGCGCGCATCATGTAGGCTTCCTGCGCGGGAGTGACGTAAAAAAGGCCGTGAAATTTGAAGCGGAAGATGTCGCCATCAGAGGCGAATTTTCCCTCAGCCGCGCGGTCGAGAATGGTGTCGTAACAATCGAGCCCATTTTGTTCGTGCTTAATGGCTTCCTCACGGCAGAGGTCATCGAGCGGAGTGCCGAAGACGGACTCCTCAGAGGAATCGGTGAATTGACCTTCGGCATTTTGGCCAAGGAATGGAGCTTGATGAAGGCCTGCTACGAAACCGTTGAGGTAGCCTGTTTGTTCTTCGGTAAATGGTGTGGCAGGCTGAGTCATGAACATTTTCGAAAGCCGCATTCATGCCACGGCCGCGCAGCATCATCACTATAAGGCATGAGTTAATTTCATGATAAGCGCTTCGCCAGGACCAAGCTGGTGATGACCAGAGAGCCGCCGATCAGCAGTCCCCAATCAGCGGTCTCGCTTTGCAGGAAGATGAGCGATTCTACCACACCGCAGAGGGGGATGAGAAAGCGATAACTCGCGAGCACCGTCACGGGGAAGACGGTGCTGAGGTGGTTCCAAATGCTGAAGGCTGCCGCAGAAACGAAGGAGAGCCAGACTGTGGCAATGATCACCGGAAGTGAAAAGATCTGTGGTAATAAGAAGATTTCTCTGATCCCGGCGAGCGAGAGGCCAATGCCCCCTAGAAGGAGTGAGAAGCCGGTGGCATTGATCGCGGACATTGTCGGCTTGACCCGGGCGAAGAAAACGAGGGCGAGCGCACCGCTGGCGGTGGCGAGAAGCATGAGAATGGCGCCGGTGACGGGCTGCCCTGCGGAAGCTCCCGGAGCATACACCGCCAGAGTCACGCCAATGCCACCAATGATCAAGGTGATCCATTGTCTGGCTGTTGGCCACGGCGTCTTTAGAAAAAGTGGAGAGAATAGCATCCACCAAAAACTGCCGGTCGCGACGAGTAGTGCGGCGAGGCTGGCGCTGGAAACCGCGACGGCCTGGTAGAAAAAAACGTATTGAATAAAGGTCTGAGTGAGAGCCAAGCCCGCGAGCGGCTTCCACGGGGTCCGTTTTAGATCACGGGTGAAATTGTTCCCAATGAGGAGGAGTCCGGCTCCGGAAAAACAAAAGCGAACACCTGCGAAGAGCAGGACCAGTGGGATGCTTCGCAGAATGTCTCCCTGCATTTCCCAATGGTGATACACCGTCTTGATGACTGGAAAAGCGCTCCCCCAGAGAAGCGCACAGATCAGAGCCGGGAGGAGTGGGTGACGGAAGAGGCTCAAGAGTGTAGGGAGTTCGAGACACTCTTGGGCGACCATCCCATCCGCTGATGGCGCGCTACCAGGAAGCCTCCGATGGCTCCGCCAAGGTGTGCCTCCCAACTAATGTTTCCGGCCCGCACTATCGCGGTAGGGAACATTGAGAAGACAGCTCCACCGTAGAAAATGATGACAAGAACGGCCAGGATGATGGAAAGCGGGCTGCGCTGGTAATACCCCGCGCCAATGAGAAATCCGAAGTATCCGAAGACCACGGAGCTTGCCCCAATATGGATTGTCCCCGACTTTCCGATGAAGAAGATGAGCAATCCCGCCGCCAGGGCAGAGACCACGGAGGCCGCCGCGAGATCACGCCAGCCCTTGATTAGAATCGCCGCTCCCAGCACCAGTAGCGAGATGGAATTACCAATGAGGTGCCCCCACCCACCGTGGAGGAATGGTGAAAAAAGCAGACCCTGGGGGTGGGACCACACGCGCGGGCGCACCCCGTATTTATCCAGACCTCCACTGAAAACGAGCCAGTCAATGAGCTCCATCACCCAGAGGAAGGCGATGATCCAGCTGTAGTCGAGAAGCCGCTGGGTGTAGCTGGAGTTTTGAAAAGTCGTGGAGGAGGACATGACCTCCGGAACTTCGGACAATCCGGTCGATTTGAAAAGGGTGGATCCGTTTCGGACTATTGCCGGGGTAAAAAAATCGCCCGCCGATCCTTTTAGGACCAGACGGGCGATCTTCACACGATTCTATACGTGAAAGGTGATCTCTAGAATTTGTAGTCCAGCTGAAGGGAGACCTGCTTGATGTCCTCGTAGAAGTCTTCTCCCGAAAAGTAAGCGGCCTTCATCACGCCGGTCAGGTTGTCATTAAACTTTTTCACAAAGACAGCATCCGCCTCGTAGCCATAGGTGTCATTGAGCCCCGCATCTGCGAAGTAGTGCAGGAAGCCCTTGAAGGTGATCCCGCCCGGGAGGCCCTTCTTCACATAGCCGAGGTAGATGTCGGTGATGCCATTGTAGTTTCCACCGGGACCGCCATTCAGACCGATGCGCTGGAGGATGAAGGCATCCGCAAATCCGTTGAAAGCATGCACGGTGGCGAAGGGGGTCTTGAAGTGCTCCCCGAGGTATTCGACACCCACGATGCCGGTGCCACCGGCGACCTTGGTGGAATACTTCAAATGCGCGTAACCGGCGGTGTAGTCCTGATCGGTGCCGCTCACGAGATTACTAGTACCGTCCTGAAAAGCGACTTCAGCGTGGAAGCCATTCACGTCTGCGAAGACGCCAAAGGTGTTGCTCTCACCGACATTCAGGAGAGGTCCTTGATTTCGAACCGGATCGACATCGATGAGATAGGCATAGCCACCCACCGTTCCGAAGTCCGCCTTGTACGAAAGATCTAAGAGATGGAAGTCACCCTTGAACTCACGGAGTGGAGTGCCGGAGGGGGCATCCTCACCGAAGATGCGGCGAGCGCGGTCAGAGTAAACGTAGCTCACGGAGAAGTTGTCATTCTTGTAGCCGATCTGGGCGGCATCGAAGGTCTGTTCATTCTGCCTCCAGCCCACATTTCCGATGAAAGCGGCGGAATTCCGAATGATCCGCTGACGTCCGACCTGCACGAAGAATCCATCCTTGGCATACTTTAGGTAGGCTTGGTTCAGTTCGGCATTGTTGGGATCGGCAATGACCGAGTTTCCCGAAACGTAGGGATCAGTCAGGTTAGGATTCCCCGTGGGGTTACTGCGGAAGTCCTCAATGATGCCTTGAGTGCCTTCGCCTTCCACAAAGGCGGAGAAGCCGCCGAAGCTTCCGATCTCCAGTCCAATGCGGGCCCGCGCCGTGAGTGCATGCGAGGCGTCGGCCGGATCAGTCTCGCGAAATTCGTATCGAGTTCGGATGTTTCCGGTGAACTTGATCTTGGAGAAGGCATCCGGAGAAGCGGATGTCGTAGTTGCTGCGGGAGGATAGGAAGCAGGTTCGTCCCCGGCCTGGGCGAGTGAAGCCATGCTGGCCAGAGTCAGTAGCGTGAGTGAGGTGATGTGTTTCATCGGCGCAGGAAAAGCGGACGGTGTGCCAGCGTGATGAGGGAATACGAGTCTTATTGGTGAGCAAAATTCATAAAAATCCTGCTCATGATCTTTCACGCCACACTGGTTGCTTCCTGCGCAGCGGCGGCTTCCAGGTCAGCACCTTCTTTCTCAGTGAAACCCATGAAGTCACCATCTGAGAAGGTGCGCGTGCTCCCTTTGATATGAGCACGCTGTTCCAGGAATGCGAGGAGATGCTCACGATATTCGAAGAACTTGGGGTCCTGATAGACTTCTTCCCGATTTCGCGGACGATCAAATCCGATCTCTAAAATCTCACCCACGCCGGCTTTGGGGCCATTGGACATCATCACGCAGCGGTCGGCCATGAAGACGGCTTCATCGACATCATGGGTTACGATCATCGCGGTCATTTTTTCGCGGGCCAGGATGTCGATGATGACATCCTGCAACTCCATTCGGGTGAGAGAATCCAGTCGACCGAAGGGTTCATCTAACAGAAGGACCTTCGGCTGCAGGGCGATGGCGCGGGCGATACCGACGCGTTGCTGCATGCCGCCGGACATTTCCTTGGGGAATTTCTTCATGGCATCGGCGAGGCCGACGACGGAGAGGGAATGCTCCACGATTTGACGACGCTCCGCTTTAGTCGCGTGAGGGTAAACATTTTTGACGCCGAGCATGACATTTTGAAATGAGTTGAGCCACGGCATGAGGCAGGGCGCCTGGAAGACGACGGAGCGGTCGGGCCCAGGGCCATCGATTTCCTTATCGCCGACAATGATACCACCATCGGAGATTTCATTGAGCCCGGCGAGCATGGTGAGGACGGTGGATTTTCCGCAACCAGAGTGACCGATCAGCGAGATGAATTCTCCTTCCTGGATGTTCAGATTAAAATCCTCAACCACGCGGAAGTCCTCGCCGTAGGGATTCGGGTATTCCTTAATAAGATGCGAGATTTCGACCGAGCGTTTTGTCTTAAGGTCGGGGAGTGCGGTGAGTGTGGACATGACGATAAGGTGTGTGGGGTTGGCTATTGACTTTCTTGGCAGGGGAGACCGCTCAATCGGGCTGGCTAAAAGCGAATGGCTAAGAGCTAACCGCCGGGCCCGAGTGGCTCTACGCCGCCGAAGTCGGTTGGCTCACTTTGTTCTTAAGACGGATATTTGCCGAAGGCAGAGAGAAGTCCTTTGGCCGGATGTCCGGCATGGGGACGACTTCTGCCGCAGCGGCTTTGGATTCTTTATTGAGCCCCATCATGAAGAGAGTGATCTCGGTCTTCAGACGCATGAACTCCGGGTGGTCATTGAGAGTTCGGCGGTCGCGTGGACGCTCCATATTCACCACGAATTCCTCGGCGAGGGTGGCCTTCGGCCCCATCGTCAGTGGGACAATGCGGTCCGCCATCAGGACTGCCTCATCGACATCATTGGTAATCATGACCACGGTCCGTTTATCGGTTTCCCAGATATTAAGGATCTGATCCTGCAGTTCGGAGCGGGTCAGAGCGTCGAGTGCGGAGAGAGGTTCATCCAGCAGGAGGACTTTGGGATCGAGCGAGAGGGTGCGGGCCAGGGAGGCGCGCTGGCGCATTCCGCCGGAGAGTTCGTGGGGCAATTTATCCCCCGCGTGGCCCAGCTTCACCATCTCGACGTAGTGGGCGATTTTGTCATTTCGCTCGGACTTCGAGAGCTTTGGGAAGACCTTCTTCACCGCGAGCTGGATATTCTCGTTTACGGTGAGCCAGGGAAGAAGGGAGTAATTCTGAAACATCAGCCCGAGATCGGGGCCGGGTTCCTTGATGAGCTTTCCGTCCATCTTTACCTCCCCGGCAGTCGGCTGCTGGAGGCCGGCGAGGAGCGACATTAGGGTGGACTTGCCCGCCCCGGAGAAGCCGATCACGGCTACGAATTCGTTCTCCTTCACCGAGAGATTAATATTGGAGAGGACATCAGTCCGGTTCGAGACCGGCCCGAAGGAGACATCGACTTGATTCATTTCGAGGTAGCTCATGGAAAGAATAGTAAGGTTTGGTGTGCGGTCGACCGGGCTAATCGCCGGGGTTGCATGGCCATGTGAGTTGCTTAAGCAGTCGCGCTTCCATCATCGAATGACACGAGTTTCTGCAGGACGATCATGATGCGATCCAGGAAGAAGCCGATGATGCCGACGATGAAGCAGGCGAGGATGATATTGGCGAAGGATCGGGAGGAGCCGTTCTGGTATTCGTCCCAAACGAACTTCCCGAGACCATCGGATGAGGAGAGAGCCTCCGCAGCAATGAGCACCATCCAGCCCACTCCGAGCGAGATCCGCAGGCCAGCGAAGACCAGGGGTAGCGAACTGGGGATGACGATCTTGAAGAGTCTCTGCCAGAAGCCGAGTTTCAGGACGCGGGCGACATTCATGTGATCCTTATCGATCGCGCTGACCCCGAGGGCGGTATTCACCAGGGCGGGCCAGAGGGCACACATCGCGACGGTGCAAGCGGAGAAGACCATGGCCGGATTCGTGCCGAGGAAGGCAAAGGGATTCTTAATCCAGCCAAACCAGTATTCGTTATTCAGGGTAACGAAGAGAGGGTGCTTCGCAGGGTCCGGGAGGAAGAAGGCACCCACGATGATTTGAAAAATGAGGAGCCAGACCACGGGTGAGACTGGTCGGAAAATCGAGATGATGGGCGTGAGGCAGGCCATCACAATCTTGTTCAGGCCGCACATGATGCCCACGGGGATGGCAATGAGAGCGGCCAACATGAAACCCACGAAGACGGTGGCGAGGGAGCGCTTGGTCTGCCAAAAAATGGTGGCACTTGGAGCGAGCTTCTTCTCGTCCGCTTTGGCCAGATTGGACTCAGCGATCGCGATTGATTTACTGAGCTTGGCGATTTCCTTGGGATCTGTGGCGGCGGCGAGTTCGGTTTTCTTCTCGGCGATAGTGGTCAGGATTTTCTCTTTGCTGACCTCCTTGTTTGAGTTTTCCAGGATATCGAGACGCTTCTTAAAGTGCTGCACTTCGTCGGCCACTTTGTTCGCAGCGAGCTTGGCCTTCTGCACTTCCTGCGGGGGATCGCTGCGGATCTCGTCCATCTCAGCCTTGATGAGGGCCTTGGCCTCGGAGTCAGCGGTGTTCGCTTCGCTGTGCTTGGCGAAGAGGGCGATCATCTCCTCCGGCTTAGCTTCGCCGAGGGTGACTTTTTCCGCGAGAGCGACCTGGGCAGCCTTCCGCTCGGCCTTGGCGGTCTTGATCTTCGCAGTGAGGGATTCCATCTGGGCTTTAAAGGGAGCGAGTCTTTTCTCCTGCTCCTCATTGCCCTTTTCCTCGGTCTCTTGAGAGATCTTCTGCAGCTTCTTCGCCTCGCTTTCGAACTCATCGAGTTGCTTTTTTACAAGTGAGATCCGCTCAATCCGCTCGGCACCTTCCAGCGCGAAGTCCTCCATTTTTTCTTGCTCCCGTTCGTCAAAGCGAGCGCTCTCGCCATAGGCATTCCACACGGTCCAGGGTCCCGGCACTGCGCCGGACTTCGTCTTGTGATTAGGACCAATGATGTGCCACATCCAGATACACATCCCCACAAAGAGGATGGGAAGCAGCATGAACTTCGCAATATCGCGGATTTGTTTCTGCGGATCCTCGCCAAAAATGAGGCGGATCGGAGGATCAAAAACTTTGAATCCCGAGAGGTCGATGAACTTGAGGAGTCCGTACTTAATCTTGTCCTTTGGTAAGTCTGCCATGGTGTTGCCGGGCTGGTGTTCCAATCTCCCGAAGGAGCTTTGGACCGCAGCCGAATGCACATGACGTTCCACCTCTCATGAGCCGGACTAATGGATGAGAGGTGGAATTTGCCGACTCTCTATGGTAATGAACTCGATGAGTGCGGCTCATGCGGTTCATGCGGCTGGGGGGCAGCGTGCTGCAGTGGGAGGTCATGCCGCGTCATAATCGGAAGCCTCGATCATGACGTTCGCCAGAGTGGTGTAGGTGATCGTCCATGCCTCCTTTGTCTCAGGGGTAAAGTCGTCGCCCAGTCCTTTTGCGAGAGTATCAAGGAGGGCCGTTCCGACCGTGTCGTAGTGCTTTGCTTGCACCCCGTATTTGACGTGGCGCTTACCAAGTCCTTGCACTGCGGGAACGAGTTCACCAAGGGTATCGAGCCCTTTTACGGCGGCTCCGATCATTTGCATGAGCTTCTTGCCCTGATCGTTCATGTCGCTGTTGGCGAAGAGGGGCTTCACGTCAGGATCGAGTTCGAAGAGCTTTGCGTAGAAAAGTTCTGCTGCCGTCGCGGCAATCGGGACGACTTTTTCCCAGGAGTCCTGAACGAGGTTTTTTTGTTCGAGAGTGAGTGGATGGTCTGATGGATGTTCTGACATTTTGTTTTTTAGGTGGATGTGATTTTTAGAAAAAGGGGACGCCTTGATCTGAGGTCTTGGCGATGAGCTTTTAGCTCTCCCCGGCAAAAGCCAACAGTTCGAAGCGCTAAAAGCTAATCGCCAGGATTGAATGGTGAAACAGGGTGATTCTATTTCGGAATTGCGAGCATGTATTTCACGGCGTTGGTGACTTCTTCATCTGTGAGGGTCGGCGTTCCACCGCGGGCGGGCATTTCGCCATTCGGTCCGTCATAGCCGTTGATGGCGTGGTCCAGGAGAGTGGCCAGGCCCTTCGCCTCGCGCTTTTCCCAAGTTTCTTTTTTGGAGAGTCGGGGAGCTCCTTCCTCACCCTCGTCATGGCAGAGGGAGCACTCGGTTTCATAGACTTTCTGACCGGCAATGAGCGATGGGTCGGTCGGGGTCCATGAGGTCGAATGCTCTTCCTCTTCTTCGGTCTTCGTCGATGTCTCTTCCTTTTCGGACTGGCAGGAGACGAGAGCCAATGCGCCGGAAAGAGTCAGGAAGAAGGTGGCCTTGACGAGGGTGGGAGTCATTGGAGTGATCTACTTTTGGGCGAGTGGAATGCGGATGACGATGCCGCCCATGACATCGCCTTTCTTAAATTCAGGGTAGTCCGGCTTGCGGTTCGCGTGGTCGTTGTGGCACTCCCAGCACGCAGGGGCCACGGCCTTATCTGGATAGATTCCCACGAAGTATCTCTTTCCAGCGATGTCTTCCTCGCCGACCCACTTCTTGCCGTAGGCAGGATTGTTAGGATCGGAGACGGCCTTCAATCCCTCCTTCACTGCCGGGGTCTGTTTCTCGGCATTGGTGTAATTGAGCGGCCACTGCGACTGGAGCGAGTATGAGAAATCAAAAGGCTTATCCTCGACGTCATCAACGATCTCTGCGCCTTCGCGGAAGAACTGGGCCGGCAGAAGGAGGGCTTTATTCTCTTTCCACTCTTCATGAGCGGTGATGACGCCTTCGGTGTTGACGAGACGGCTCACCACTTTCTTGGCGTAAACGGTGCGGTCAGCTTTTAGGACGGTATAGAGGGCTTCGGCGACTTGCTCTGCTTCGTATCCGCCGGAGGATCCGGTCTTGGCTTCTTCTTCATCGGAGCCGCAGGAGATGAGCGAGGCACTGAGTGCGACGATTGCGGACAGGGTGTATGGTAGTTTCATGGTAACATGGTGTTATAGGTTCCTTGGAAAGCTGTGTTGCGTGGAGAGTCAGTTTCCTTGAAGGGCTTCGAGAATTTCCTGTAGCCGTTTGGCATCATCGCCACCTCGTTTGATCTTGGCGTCGACGGCCCACTTGATCCCAGGATGGGTCCCGGTGGGTGCGGATGAGAAATTTGATTTGAGAAGTGATGGGGAGGTCATGGAGTCCATCGCGAACTGCAGACCATGGCAGTCGGTACAGACGTTCTTGATCATTTTTTCATTCGGCCGGAGGTTCGCAGTGTTGTCGTGATTGATGACCAACTGTCCCTCGCGATCTTCCGCCGGCATGTGGCATGTGGCGCAGGTCACTCCGGTGTTTCGTGTGAAGTGAGGTGAGGATTGGAAGTTCCGCGTATGCTCATCATCATGACATTGGTAGCAGGCGTTTTGCGAAGCGAAGAGCGGGTCGGTCTTCTTCTCCGGTTGATGGCAGGCACGGCAATCCATCGCCGCGTGGGATGCAGAGTTCTTCATGGGAATACGTGCCTTGTCCGGAGTCATCGGAGAGAGGTTTTTAAATGCGAGCCGCATCCCATGCTTCCCTTTTTTAAAGTCGCTCATTTCAGTATCGTGACACGAAGCACAGTGTTGGGAGGAAGTGGATGACCAGGGATCAGGACACGGGACCTTGTCCTTGGCCGGGGGGAGATGCGGATCGAGGAGCATCTTGGATTCACCGAAATGTCTGAGGAGGTAGCTCGGTTCGAGGGAGATATTATCGTGGTAGTTATGACAGCCTGCGGTGGAGCAGGTATCGAAGGCCAGGTCCTTATGCGACTCGACGGTTCGCAGGGTGACATCGTGGCAATGAGCGCAGTAATCGGATGGCACGGAGACGGCCATCTTGCCGGTGATTTTGGCATTGTGCTCGCTGTGACAGGTGATGCAGTTGAGGGCATCGATGTGCTGTAGGAAGACCGCATTTTCCGGGTTCTTGAACTTTCGGACCGGGTGGGAATCGCTGAAGTTGGCGAGGTCCTCCTTGTGGCAGGCATTGCAGGCCTCATTCGTAACTCCGGCTGAGGTGAAGACATTTTCCAGCTTCTCGTCAGTGTGACAGGCCGCGCACTCCATCTCGATTTGATGGTGGGCATCGGTGGTTCGCCCAGGGAGGAGGGCGGTCTTATCGGCGGCTTCATAGAAGAGGTAATAGAGGTATGCGGCGAGGCCTCCGGAAAGCAGAAGCCAGATGAGGGGAAGTCGATAGCGTTTCAGGGTTTTCGTCATTCTCAGTAGAGGTAAACCGACATGACGTGGAAAGTGATGAGGACGGGGAGGGGCCAAAAGAGGATGATGTGAGCCCACGTCAGGATCGGACGAAGGCGGCGCGCGGCGGGCCAGGTGCCTTTCGATTCCAGAGCGGTAATGATGCCCGCCAAGGCACCGAGAAGATTCAGCGCCACAAACACCGCCATGAGCCAGAAGTTCAAATTCGCTCCGAAATGGAAACCAGTATGCATCCAGAGAGCCCCGAGCGAAACCAAGCCGAAGGCCGCATGGAAGAAGCGCCAGGTCGTGAATTTTCCCCATGTGAACCAAGAGAATCGTTTCCGCAGCGAAATGATCAGGCCGATGAGAAAGATGCCGACCAGTGAATAGCCGGTGATTTGTTTGATGAAGTTATCCCGCCAAAGTTGGTTCACTTTCCACCAGGTGGAAGCCACCGAATCAGCCATCGGAGCTCCGGGAAAAATGACGGAGTAAAGCACCGCGAGAAAGGCCAGAGCTGAAGTTCCGAGAAGGGCGGCGATTGCGATGCGGGGCTTCTTCACCTCGCCGGGTGTTGCTCCGCAGAGTTGCTCCAAGAGCGGATGGCATGAACCGCAGACCGTGGAAGCCCCCGTTTCCTTCGCAATGCGATCCGGATCCTGCTGGCAGGACATTAGGCAGGCTGAGATCTGGCCTTTGGTCACTCCTACGCAATTGCACACGATACGACTCTCCGGCCAGGCCGTCGGGTCTTCCATTCCTTTGCCCGGAAAGACTGAGCCGGTCTCCAGGAAGCTTTCCTCCTGCTTGCGCGAGAGGCTGGACTGACCCCCAATGAGATTTTGTATCTTGCCGCTCTCCACCCAGAGGCCGATCGCGAGCGCCCCGAGGAAACGTCGCTTAGGTCCCAGGGTGATGAGGCGATAGACCCCTTCTTCCTCATACTCGACCCGTCGCCCCTCCTGCAATGGCTCGCCGATCGTCGTCACATCCACCCCCAGCATCTTCAGTCTGGTGGAGAGATCGAGCGGGGGAAGCGGGGCTACTTTTTTCCCTTTCAGACGCGCGGCGAGATGCTTCGCCATGAGATACCCGGGTGCCACCAGTCCATAAATTTGGCCATGAAGCAGGGCGCATTCTCCAATCGCAAAGATGCTCTCATCCTCCGTCTCCAGGTGATCATTGACCACAATGCCACCTCTCACTCCGGTCGAAAGAACGGCTTCTGTCGCGAGCTGACTGTTCGGACTGATCCCCGCCGAAATCACCACAAAGTCAGCATGAAGGGGGGCGTGTTCATCAAGCTGAAGAATGACCCCCTCATCGCCCTTTATGATTTGTGTACTCTGAATTCCGAGGTGCAGATCGATCTCCTGATCGAACACTTGATGATGCAGAATCTTCGCTGCTCGTTCATTGAGCTGACGCGGCATCAAAAAATTCGCACGCTCGATGACCGTGGTCTTCAGGCCGAGTGATTGCAGAGCCTGTGCCGCTTCCAATCCCAGAAGCCCGCCGCCGATGATCGCTGCCGATTTCTTTCCTGAGGAAGCGGCGATGATTTCCTCGAGGTCCTCCAGCGTGCGATAGAGATGCACATCATCCAAATCAGCTCCCGGCACTGGCGGAACAAACGGACTAGATCCCGTGGCTAGGACCAGAAGATCGTAGGGGATCGAATCACCGGAGTTGGTCTTCACCGATTTCTCTTGGCGATTGATCTCCTCCGCCCGCACCCCGGTTATCAGCGACAGACCGTGTTCCTCATACCAGGCGCGGGGCTGGATTTCCAGATTCTCCGCCACCCGGTGATCGACGTAGGTCGAAAGCTTCACCCGATTATAAGCCGGGCGGGGCTCCTCGCCGATCACCGTGACCTCGAATCGCCGGTGGAGTTTTTGGTCAATGAGAGCCTCGCAAAACTTCGCGCCCACCATCCCGTTTCCGATCACCACCAGCCGCGCCCCTTTGGGCGGAGAACTGCGTCGCGAGGATCGTGAGCTACGAATCGCGCTCTGGAAAGTGCCGGACATGAATCGCCATTAATACAGCACTGGTCGGACCATCCACGGGATGGAGTCTAACCAAAAACTATGAATCAAATGTATCATCATTTCATTCATTTTTTTGATGAGTCGCCCTTCACCAGTGCCACGCGGAAGCCAATGTTATGCGCTCGCCGATTCGGGTCGCGGCTGTATCGATACGCCGCACGGCAGCTCGTGGCCTTGCGATCCCACGCTCCGCCCCGGATCATCCGACCATCGCCTTTCTCCGGTCCTGTCGGGTCAATGGCCGAAGTTGGGGATTCTTCGTACCAATCCGCACACCATTCATAAAGGTTTCCGTGCATGTCGTGAAATCCCCACTGGTTGGCGGCGAAGGTTTTCACCGGTGTACTTTTCTCACGATACTCGCCTTCGGTCTCCGTCCCATAAGGTCGTTTGCCATAAAAGTTCCCATCCTCGCTGGTGAAGCTCTCCCCATTGGAGAAGGGCGTCATTGTCCCCGCGCGACAGGCGTATTCCCACTGCGCTTCCGTCGGGAGAGTGTAGCGGGACTCCTGTGTAATCACCCCGGCCTCGATGTCCTTGGCCGTCAGCTTTTCACAAAAGGCCACCGCATCGTGCCAGTTCACAAAGCACATCGGCTGATCGTCACCAATGGCGGAGGGCTTGCTCGCCAAGTTGGCTCCGCGTCCGACCGGCCCCCGTTGCTTGTTGATGAGATCCTCAAAGGTCGTACCCATTACGGTTGTCCATTGCTTTTGCGTGATCTCTGTTTGAGAGAGGTGGAAGTCCTTGGTCAAGGTCACCTTCCTCTCCTTCTCGTCCCGGCTCCGGCCTTTTTCCGTCGCCGGACTCCCCATGGTGAATTCACCTTTGGCGACCGGCAGGAGAATGAGCTCCGCGCTACTCGTCACCGGCTCGGACGCGAAGACAGGAAGGGCGAGGAGAGGAAGAAGAAGCTTGCTGAGCATGAGGCCCATCAGCAAGTGACGAACCAAAGATGATGAGCTGATTTGCTTTATAGAATGAAAGATCTAACAGCATGTGGCAGGGGATAACACCTACCTGACCCGCTTCTCCCGAAAAGAACTGCCGGACTCCTTCGCATAGTCCCGGAGCGCCTTCACCGGCTTGCGGTCGTCTGAGACCAGACAAAGCCGCACCTTGTGGTTAGTGAACTTTTGGATCAAGGCCCTCACAATCGGCTCATCCTGAAAATCCAAGAAGCAATAAAGTGAATCCACCCTCTGCAGCTCCATAAGAATTTCATCCATTTTTCTGGTAATGAATCGGGAGGAAGTCCCAAGTAGAAGGTGAACCCTTGCTCATCTTCCTTTGAAACTTACTCCTCACTCCTTTGTTCTCGTTCTGATTCCCTCACTTCATGCCGACGTTTTCTATGTCGATGCCTCGTCTCCTGATGGCGATGGAAGCTCCTGGCTGCAGGCTTTGCCCAGTCTGCAAGACGCGATCACGGCAGCGGTAAGCGGTGATGAAATCCGGGTCGCTCCGGGGACTTACAAACCCGGCACCGAGCGCGCCGACAGCTTTACCCTGCCCGCTGGAGTAAAAATTACCGGTGGTTGGCGCGGGAATGTCCGCATTCTTGATCCGGAAGCGAACGGGACCATTCTCTCCGGCGACCTTCAAGACGACGGAACCCTGGCGGGGAATAATTACCACGTGATCGATGGGCTGAGTTCAGATCAAGACTCGCTGTTAGATGGTTTCACCATCACGGGAGGGAACAGTGATGCCGAGTCTCCTAATGATCGCGGCGGTGGCATCACTCTTGGCGCAGCCTCGCCCAAACTCCGGAATCTTCGTTTTCTTGGGAATCGCGCCAAGTTTGGTGGTGGCTTGCATACGAACCGGCCTGATCCCGGAGCAGAGTTAATCAATGTTTCCTTCCTTCAAAACAAGGCGGACATCGCTGGGGGTGGAGGTGGGGCGATCTATCTGACCAACTCCGCCGATCTCACGTTTACCAATTGTCTCTTCGCCAATAACAGCGCTGTTCGCAGCGGAGTGATGAACGGATTTACCTCTGATCCGCTCTTTATCAACTGCACCTTCGCCAATAACCAATCCGACACCCTCGGCGGAGCTCTCTACGGGACCAATGGGACCAACCCCACTCTCATCAACTGCATCTTCTGGGGAAATACCGCAGGCACTGGCACTCAGATTCAAACCAACACCATCACAGAGAATAGCTCGAACAATCTCATAGAAGGAGGCTATGCCGCCCGCCCCGAGGCGGTCATTTCCGCCGAGGATCCGCGCTTCCTCTTTACCAATCGATACATCCTCACCTCGAATTCGCCCGCCCTTAACGTAGGACTCGATAGTGCAAATTCCACTGAGACCGATCTCGCCGATCATCCGCGCAAGGTCGGTATCATCGATCTTGGTGCTTATGAGCTTCCTTCAAGTGCTCCGGATCTGGTCGTGACTACCCTCGCGGATGAAGACGATGGCTCGCTGGAAGGTGGCGCGGGAGTCTCACTGCGGGAGGCCATTCTCTACGGTAACCAATCACTCATCCGACTTCCTGAATCAGCGGAGGAAGGAACTCTCACGCTCTCCGGCGGCGCTCTCCTCATCGAGCGGGATCTCTCGATTGAGCCTTTTCAAGGTTCGGCAGGTATTGTCATCGATGGCAATGACATGTCCCGACATTTCATCATTCGCAATTCCGCCAAGGTCCAGCTGCAGAGCCTGACCCTCATCAATGGTCATGCGCCTGATGGTCGTGAATCCAACCGTCGCGGTGAAAGCGGAGGCTCCATTCACATCTCCGGACAGAGCCAGGTGAGCCTATCTGCTTGTCGTCTTTCTGAAAACCAAGCTGGTAACGGCTGGACTGCGGAAGGAGATGGCTCCACCGATCTTGGCGGCGGGGCCAGTGGCCACGGGGGCGCGGTTTATTGCGTGGATAGCGTTCTCTTTTTCTCAGCTTGTGAGATTTCCCGGAATCGTGCCGGAGATGCGGGCAGTAGTGTGGGGCCGACGCAGGGTTCCTCGCCAGGAGGGGATGGTGGGGGAGTCTTTGCCGATCTGCTCTCCACCTTGGAGATCTCAGAATCTCAAATTCTGGACAATCAGGCGGGCGATGGTGGAGGCGTTACCGGGGACCGGGTCGCCGGATCTGGAGGTCGTGCCGGTGGGATACTATCCGCGAATGGCTATCTCACGGTGAGCAATTGCCTCGTGCAGGGAAATACCGCAGGGAACGGTGCCTCCGTCGGCGCAGCGGGGTTTGCTGGAGACGCGGGGCTTGGCGGTGGTTTGGTGATCATCCAACACTCAGCAAATGTGACCCGATGCGAATTTCGCGGGAACCGAACCGGTCGTGGGGGAGATTCCGGCAGCCTAATTCGCCCCGGTCGGGGCCGGGACGGAGGAGGCATTTTTAGCTTAAGTGTACCCCGGCTCACGATCTCGGCCTGCTCGTTTTTTGACAATATGACCGGTCCGAATGGCTCGGGAACGACGACGAGATTCTCAGGATCTGGAGGGGCCATCGCCATGACCGGGGAGGGAACTCAAAAACAATATGCGGAAATCTTTGACTGCCTCTTTTCCGGAAATGCCGCCAATCAGTTGGGAGGGGCTCTCGATGTAAGATCAGATGTCGAGGTGCTTGCGAGGAACTGCACCTTTGATGGGAATCGTGCCAGCATTGTCCCTTTGCGTGCGGGTGGCGGAGGAGCTGTCTCTGTTACTTCGGGAGGAATTCTCACTTTGGAATACTGCACCATCACGCGCAATGAAGCTCCTTCAGGTTTGGCAGGAGGGTGTGCCCTTCAAACAAACGGCAGGCTCATCGACGGAGAAACTCTCTATGACGCCACGCTCAATATAAAGAGCTCCATCATCTCGGGAAATACGGGAGGAGATTTGTTAGGAATTGCTGGCTCCACCGTTACTAATGCGATTCTCATCAGTAATGGGAAAAATCTCATTGGCACTGGCAATGACCTTCTCACCTTGATTGATGAGGGCGATCAAACTGGCGTCACCGCGCCTCGGCTGGCTCGCCTGGGTGACTACGGTGGTCTGCTGCCCACGGCTCCTCCCTTGATGGGCTCCCCGGCGATTGATACCGGCGGCTACAGCACGCTGCGATTTGATCAACGAGGGTTCCCCCGCACCATCGGATCTGCCACCGATGTGGGGGCGGTGGAATATGCCGTCATCGGCACCTCCACGCCACAGAGTCTCTGGCAATATGACGCTGATGGCGATGGCCTCGGCTGGGGTGCCGAACAAGCCCTCGGAAGCGATCCATTAGACTCAAGTTCCGGACTAGACGGGAAGTTCTACATCGAGCCCGGAATTTCTAATAATGAGATTATCCCCATCTTGCGGCTGGAAAAAAGCGCGAGCGCGATCAACGGAACTATCTGGCGAGTTCTCCGCACACAGGACTTACAAAATTTCGATGAAATTTACAATGATCGCAGTTCTGGTTCGGTGAATTTTCCGCAAACAAACTTTCAATCACAAGGGCGTTTTTTCTTCGTTTTCGAGGCCGGGTATGATGCGAAGTGACATCTCTTCAGAAGAAGATATTCAAAATAATCATAAGAAAAAGTATCGCTATCTCGTTTCCCCTCTTGTCGATTTCTTGCCAGAATTACAAATAACCATTGAAGGTATCAGCCCATTCGCCTCAGCTTAAGAAGCTGAGGCCTGATTCTATCGGAGATTCCCG
>CALBVA010000226.1 GCA_937969125.1 uncultured Verrucomicrobiales bacterium
GCAAGTGGCTTGGTTCGGAGAAGTTGGTGATCGTGCAAGGTGATTTTGTTTTGAAGGCGGGGTTTAATCTTTCTGAATTTGAGGGTTTCGAGGTGAAAGGGAATGAGGTGATTGGGGAATGGCCGGAGCCACGACTCCTCAGTGTTGAGCCGGTAAGTATGGAGATTTTTTATTCCAAGAGCGGGAAGTGGAATAAGTTGTCTGATCAAGACTATGAGGCGGTTCAGAATCTGTTAGTTCAGCAGGCGCGGCGTGATGCTCTGATGAAGAGCAACATCCTCGAAGAAGCTGATCGTATCATTCAGACTCGTCTTGAGGACCTGACTGATGGTGAGCTGAGGTTCAGAAGACGGGGGCTGGAGTGAGATTGACTTTCGAGCGTCACGAGGCAATTTGCGGGTATGAAGATCCTACTCTCGTTGCTGGTGGCCTCAATCGTTACGGTCAATGCCGATGATTGGCCGCGTTGGATGGGTGAGAAGGCCGATGGAATTTGGCGGGAAGAGGGTGTTCGTAAGGATCTCAAGGAGAAGCTTCCGGTGGTATGGCGTGCTCCGGTGGGTTGGGGGTACAGCGGTCCGGCAGTGGTTGGAAACCGGGTGTATCTTTCGGATTATCAGCGGACCGAGGGGGAATTGATCAATAATCCCGGTAAGGCGGTGAAATGGGAAGGTTCCGAGCGGGTGCTTTGTCTGGATGCGAAGACGGGTGAGCCGGTTTGGACATACGAAGCTCCTCGTACTTACAGGCTCTCCTATCCTGGGGGTCCGCGCTCAACTCCGACTGTCGCAGACGGGATGGTTTACTTTTTAGGTGGGATGGGAAATCTGGTTTGTCTTGATGCCCGGAGCGGAGAGAAAAAGTGGGAGAAGGATTTTCAAAAGGATTTCAAGGCAGCCCTCCCGATCTGGGGGTTCTCGGCGCATCCGCTGGTTTCCAATGGGTTGGTGTATTGTGTTGTCGGCGGAGAGGGATCAGTGGCGGTGGCGTTTGATGCCAAGACGGGGGAGGTGAAGTGGAAGGCACTCACTTCTGAAAAGCAGGGATATTGCCCTCCGAGTATTATTCGTGCGGGTGGGGTGGACCAACTTCTCATCTGGCATCCTCAGGCTATGAATGCACTTAATCCGAAAACCGGAGAGACATACTGGAGTCTCCCTTTGAAGCCAAACTACGGAATGTCGGTGATGACGCCCCGGCTGGTGGGAAACAAGATCTTCGCCAGTGGGATCGGCCGAGTCGGGGCGATGATCGAATTAGACGAGAGTAAACCAGCGGCGAAATTTGCCTGGAAGGGGAAGCCAAAGACCGCAGTGTATTGCTGTAACAGCACACCGATCATCGTGGATGGAGTGATTTATGGATCCGATATCGACAGTAGCAATCTGATCGCAGCTTCGGTGGAGGATGGGCGACGCTATTGGCAAACCATCGACCCGGTCATCGCGGAGAAGTATCAGAAAGGCGGACGACACGGTACGGTTTATCTGACCTATCACGAGGGGAATCAACAGTTTTGGCTGGTGAACGAAGGTGGTGATCTCATCCTCGCTGAACTCTCGAAGGAGGGCTACAAGGAGCTGGGCCGACAGCACATCCTCAAGCCGACGAATGAGGCTTTCAATCGCCCAGTGACCTGGAGTGCTCCGGCTTTCTCGGATCAGGCGGTCTTTATGAGAAATGACAAGGAACTCGTCCGGGTGGATCTCTCAGGGCCATCCAGCTAGGGAGAGCAGATGGTTGCGATCATCTTTGTCGACCATCGCCCGCATCTGTACCCCGAGAGTAACTTTCACCTAAAAAACCAAGATTTCGAGAGGGCTGTTAGCGGTTTGCCACCCCGCATACCTTGAGATTCGGATCGATGCCGATGTTGAGGTCATCGGGTGTGCGGTTTTCCGAGGCGAGGAGAGCGGCGAAGGCGATCATTCCGGCGTTGTCGGTGGTGAGGGCGGGGGGGCTGAGCCGGAGTTCCAATCCTTCCTTTTCTACTGCGGTGGCGAGGGCCTCTTGCAGAGCTTTGTTGCAGGCTACTCCGCCGGAGATGGCGATGATGCGATGACTGGTTTCTTTTGCAGCTAAAAGGGTTTTTTTGACGAGAGACTCGATGACGGAAGCCTGAAAGGAGGCGCAGATATCGGCGAGGTGGGATTGGGGGTCTTCCAGTTTTTGGAGCTGATAGAGGACGGCGGTTTTGAGACCGGAGAAGGAGAAATTGAGCGGGTCATCTTTGAGGACTGCGCGGGGGAAGCGGAAGGCTTTTGGGTTTCCTTCGCGGGCGTGTTTCTCGATTTCGGGGCCACCGGGGTAGGGGAGTTCCAGCATACGGCCAACTTTATCAAAGGCTTCGCCTGCAGCATCATCGATGGTGCGGCCGAGCAAGCGGTAGTCGCCAAAGCTGCGGACGTCGATGAGCAGGGTGTGGCCGCCGGAGACGATCAGGCCTAGGTGCGGCTCGCTCTTTCCGGAGTCCAAAAAGGGCGAGAGGAGGTGACCCTCCATGTGGTTTACTCCGTAGAATGACTTCCCGGTGGCGGCGGCGAGGCCCTTGGCGTAGGACAATCCTACTAAGAGTGAGGAGGCAAGGCCGGGGCCGCGGGTGGCGGCGAAGGTGGTGATGTTATCCAAGGCCACTCCGGCATCTTCCAGAGCGGCTTGGACCAGCGGGCGGATGCGCTGGGCGTGATTTCTGCAAGCAACTTCCGGGACGACTCCGCCGAACTCGCGGTGGATTTCGATCTGAGATGAGATCAGCGAGGTAAGGAGAGAAACGCCATCGGCATCACGGCGAATGACGGCGACGGCGGTTTCGTCGCAGGAGGATTCGATGGCGAGGAGCATAAAGGCTGACTGATGTTAGGGGGTGATTTCAGCCGGTCAGTAATTCATCTGGGCATTCACTCGCTGGTTGGAGTGGGGTAGTGGAGCGAGACGGGGTCGGATTCGGCCAGGGCGATGGATACGGCGAGGCATGCCGCAAGGAAACGCGATGGAAGCGGCGCTGTGAATCGGAATTTTCCCAGACCGTTGCCTTTATCGATTTAGGGGATTAACGGGGAAATTCCGCCTGATATCTGGGACTACCTTTTCGGGCGGATCGACGGGTTCCGGTTTCGGGGTATTGCGGGCACGCTCGCGGTCCTGTTTTTCGAAATGGGCGATGAGGGCCGCAGTGCGCTCGTGGTCTCGCAGGAAAAGCTTCGCCTGGCGGCTTTCCTTGTGCCGACCGGCGAGGTCGAGGTAGGCATGGGAAACCTCGCGGAGGGTGGTGAGAGTGTTTTTCTTAATCTCTTTCATCAGGAGGCGGCGATGCAGAGAAAGGAGGTGAGCCTCGGTCTTTACGGGTTCCTTTTTTTCGAGTGCGGCGATGCGGGTATTGAGGTCCGCACGCCATTGATCTGTCATAAGGGCAGCGTAGGGACTGCGCTTCATTTTTTGCAAGCTGTCCCATTTTTTCAGAGGCGAGGATCTTTCGATTTCACGGGAGGCCTTGGAAAAATTAGCGAGAGCTTCCGGCGCGAGTTCGGAGGCGGATTTCACTCTCATGCGGAGCCATTGTGCGAGGGCGACGGAGCCATCGCGCGGGAAGTCGTGACCGAGGTCATCCCAGACTTCGATGTTCGGGGTGCCGCCGAGCTGCCGATGACGCAGAAGAGCATTCAGGGAGAAGGGGTAATTGCCATCCAAGCGGCCGACGCCGATGAAGACTGGTTTCTTTGAACGATACCTCTTCAAGGGGCGTGGAGCGGGGTGGAGGTGGCCTCCTCCCATGATCACGCCGCCTGCTACGGTAGGTTCGGTTTGGAGAAGGAAGTTGGCGTGCCATCCACCCTTCGAGAACCCACCGACGAAGGTTCGCTTGGGATCGGCGTGGTATTTTTTGATGAGGAGGTTCCGGGCTTGGTGGTAGTAGCTGATTTCCTGATCAAGGAGTTCCTCGCTGAGGGTGAATTTGCCCTTTTGATGATAGGTCATGCCGATGACCAGCCAGTCATCATATCCTGTGTGGCGGCGGATGAGCGTGGTGGTGGGGCGGCCACTGGTTCCGTGGTAATAGAAGAAGGTGGGATATTTCTTCGTGGCGTCGGTGGGATCGTAACCATCCGGCAGTGAAATGATCACCGGGGCAGGAAGATCTGGGAAGGTGACCTCGACGGGCTTCTGGATCTGTGCCAAAAGAGGGAAGGGGAGCAGGAGAAGGAGCAGACGAAACATCGGAGATGGGCAGATTGAAACGCCCTTAACCTCCCACGATTTCAGAAGAAGTGTGAGCGATTTTTTTTAATAGCACTACGATGCCCCCGAGTCCCCAAGCTCCCATAGCCTCTTGGTGAGTGCATCTTGGGCTGCTGCGGCCTCCGAGATTTTTTTACTGTGGCCGGAGCCGGAGCCGAGTTCCAGGCCCTGCCAGCTGACGGTGGAGACAAAGACTCGTGCGTGGGGCGGGCCCTTTTCGCTTTGAACTTCATAGAGAGGAGACTCCGGAGTGATTTTTTGCAGGATTTCTTGAAGCTCACCCTTCGAGTTCCCTTGTGCCGTGGCGGGGTCGAGCTTTTCGAGTTCCGGGGCGAGAATCTGGAGAATGACCTCCCGCGCGCGGGCCATACCAGTGTCCAGATAGATCGCGCCAAAGAGAGCCTCGGCCGCGTCAGCAAGATTGGAGGGGCGGTCACGGCCCCCACTTCCGTCTTCGCCATTACTCATAAAAAGGGCCGATCCGAGATCGAGCCTTCTCGCGGCTCCGGCTAAAGCGGGTTTGGAAACCACGGAGGCGCGAAGTTTGGTGAGCAGGCCCTCCTTGAGATCAGGATAGCGGTGGTAGAGATAAGTGGTGACCGCAAGTTCGAGAACGGCATCGCCGAGGTATTCCAGTCGCTGGTTGTCAGCGGGTGTGGGGCGGATTTCTGAGGAGAGACTGGGGTGGGAGAGTGCTTCTTTGAGAAGTTGCTGATCCTCGAAATGATATCCTAGCCTGTCTTCGATATCCATCATTGTTAAAAGGTGAACGAGTGGGAAGAAAGAGGAAAGCTTGAAAAAAAGAAATAAGCAGGGCCATCCAGCGAGGAAGAGGAGATGGTTACGATAATTTTCATCGGCTATCGCTCACATCTGCTTCATTGGGAGTGATTTCTTGATCGTCTCATCTGAGAGCGAGAGGTTTTGCGCAATGCGCCGCAGGATCACGAAATTCTTCACCGTATTCGCGACTCTCATTTGGGCATGATTTTTCCGGTAGAGGTTATCTAACTATTCGCGTCAAATTAAGAGCTTAGGCCAAGTGCAGATCAGGGGTTGGCGGTCTTTGCGGGGGTGGGAATTCTGATATCAAACCAGCCGGGATCATAGTGTTCTACTCGTTCCAAGGACGAGCTCTCCGCGAGGTAGGTATGAGGTTTTCAGCAGTCCTAAATCTTCGATGTCCCCCAAAATTCATCCGGTAAGGTCTGGGACCTGATATCTAACGGGAACTAAGGCTCTCAGAAATCGGTCAAAGTTTAGCCCTGAGTTCAAGAGATGAGATGGACGGTGCGCAATAGGGCGCCGGTGTGCTTTTCGAGGACTTGGCGGGCGTTTTCGGGTTGGCCTGGCGGGATGCTTTTGAGGGCTTGAAGGAGTTCTTCGCGAGTGGTGGCAATTTGAATACCACCGGCGTCGCGGAGTTCGCTGACGAGGGGTTCGAAGTTCGCCATGTGCGGGCCGGCGATGACAGGGACTCCAGCGAGGATGGCTTCGGTGGGGTTTTGGCCGCCGGAGTCGGCGGCGCAGGGGAAGCTTTTTCCAATGACGACGATGTGGGCGTGGGCAGTCCAATCGCGGAGCTCGCCAGTGCTATCGATGATGAAGGTTTCGTCAGCAGTTGGCGGGCGGAATTGACTGCGAAGGATGACTTTTCCACCGAGGGCGGCAGCGACTTCCTGACGACGCTCAGCGTGACGCGGGACGATGACGGGGGTCATTCCGGCAGCGCGAATGGCCTCAGTCAAAAAGACCTCTTCCCCGGCGAAGGTGGAGACTGCGATGACGATGGGGGCATTGCCAAAGGGTGAGAGCATGTCGGCAAACTCGGGGCGGCGGGTCGGGAGGGCGGCACCTGCGGGATCGAATTTGATGTTGCCGGTGAGGACGGTGGCTTCTTCAGAAACACCGAGGGCCTGCCAGCGGACGAGGTCGGCAGATTCGGGGACGCCGACGTGATCCAGAAGTTTCAGGAAGGGTGAGACGAGGGGGCGGAGTTTTCTGAGACGTCGGCCTGAGCGCGGGGAGAGGCGCGCATTGATCAAGCCAATCGGGATGCCGAGCCGGTGGGTCTGCGTGATGAGCTGCGGCCACAGTTCTGACTCGATGGTGAGAACGGCGCGGGGATCGAAGCGTTTCATGACGCGACGGATGAGGAAGCCGAAATCGAGCGGAGCATAGATGACGCGAACGTAATTCGGGGCCTTTTCTTTGGCGACGGCCATTCCGGTGGCGGTGGTGGGGACGAGGAGAAAATGATCGCCGGTTTCGGTGCGCCATTTCTCGATGAGTTTCAGGGCGAGGAGGACTTCACCGACGCTGACGGCGTGGAGGTAAACGGCTCCGGATTTTTCGAGTTCGGGATCGCGGTCATAGAGGCCGAGTCGCTCGGTGAGGCCACTGCCCCAGCCGTCCCTGCGGAACATTTTAAGGAGCCAGAAAGGCGCGGCGAGGAGGACGACGACCGGGTAAACGAGACTCCAAAGGATGAGGAGAAGTTGGCGGGCCATCTTATGAATCGGCGGATACTTTACGATAGATTGCGATGCGGCTGCGGCCATAGTCGCGCTGCTGGACAAGTTCCAGACCGTATGGGTCTGGGAGGTTGCCGGAGGCCTCGCGCTCGATGACCAGGTAGCCGTCATCAGCGAGCCAGGTGGCCCAGCCTTCCAGCGCGACGAGGTCGGCGGCGAGGTCGCTGAGGCCGTCGGCATAAGGAGGATCAGCGAAGATGAGGTCGTAAGACTGCCGCTCGGTGGCGAGGAAGCCGAAGACATCCCGAGTGGTGATGCGGGTGGCATTGGGAGAATTCATCCCGGTTTTGCGGAGGTTGTCCTCGATAGTTTTAACGGCGCCTCGGTGTTGCTCGATGAAGTGGCAGGACTGCGCGCCTCGGCTGAGAGCTTCGATGCCGAGGGCTCCGGAGCCAGCGAAGAGATCGAGTATACGCGCGCCCGGAACGATGGCGGCGAGGATGCCGAAGATGGATTCGCGGACGCGGTCGGTGGTGGGGCGCGAGACGTCGCGGGGAACCTTGATGGCGTGTCCTTTGGCAGAGCCGGCGATGATTCTCATGGCAGAATGGAAGGAGCGGGCGGGCCGCTTTTTAAGATGGCGCGGGTGGCGGGAAGCAGGGGCACCCATTGCTCATCCGGACCGAGGTCGATCATGATCGTTCCCTGACGGGCTTCAAGCCGAAGGTCGCGGTAGAGTCGGTCGGGCGTTACAAGATCGGTGAAGGCAAAATCGAGGCCGGCTTCCGCGACGCGATTTTGGTGGTTACGTGCACGCTCGGGGCTGGCGACGATGCGCAAGGTGGCAGCAGCCTCTCCGGAGGTGGTGACGAAGCCATTTCCAAGGAAGGCCTCCTCTTCCCCAATGGCGCGCGCATCACTCACGATGAGGCCAGCGGGACTTAGCCGGGCGGTGAAATTTCCCCGATCAAAGTGGTTCTCACTCCCATCGCGGGGGTCATTGATCACGAGTCCGGCGAAGGTAGAGTGGCTTTGCCCGTTAAAACTTCGAGGATGAAGAAGATACCCCTGCAAGCGACTGCTGGAGGTCACGGACCGGAGAGAGATGGGTGACTCTCCCTGGACCATGGGTGAGAGGTCCATCTGCTGGGCAGGGACATCGATCTGCAGGCCGACGGGTAAACCGGAGACGAAGCGGATAGCGGTGGAGAGATTGAAATTCAGCCCGAAGAGTTTCATCGGGTGATCGGTGGTGCGCAGGTAGCGGTCTCGCCACTCGACTGGAAGGGTGAGGCCCCGTTCTTCCAATTCCCCTCCTACGAGGATGCTGGAGATGCTGAGGGTGCCGCTGCGTTCGGGTCCCCAGATCGGGAGTTCTCCGGCAATACCATTGAGAGAAATGCTGAGGCGGGGTTCCTTTTCAGAATAGAGTTCCAAATCGATATCCGAGAGCACGATGAGGCCTTCGAAATCATCGACCGGCGCGATTGGAGGCACAGCTTTCGGCGTGGGAGATTTTGCGGGCGGAGGACGGTTGGATGCGGGATCCGCAGGGGACTGGCGGTCCGAAGGGTTTACCGTAGGCTTCGAATTGGGCTGGTCATTGTCAGCCAAAGCCGGAGGGGCGGAATCATCTGGCGGGACGATTGACTCCGGAGTTGGAGAGGCTTCGGGAAGGGCAGGCGGAATGCGACTGCTACCAAGAAGATCACGAAGTTGCTCCAGCGAGAGGGAGCCGCGGACCTCGCGGACTTCGAGCCGTTCGAATCGCTTCTTACCGGCGAGGAGGGATCGCCATGAGAGATCGATATTCACCTCTCTGATGGTGAGGATGGATGAGGCGGAGGGCTTCGGTGAATTGAGATGAAAGCCGCTGACCGTCCCGCCGGACCAAGGCCACCACGAGATGCGATCGATCTGACAAGGCAGGCCGGTATGCGCGGTGATGCGCTTTGAGACCAAACCTGTGCCCCACGAGGTGGCGAGGGTGAGATTGAGAATGAGAACCCCAATGACGGGGGCGAGGATAATGAGGAGAGTGAGACGCTTTAGCCATGTCCGACGTTTCGGACCCTTGCGCGAGGGGTGTTGTGGCTTTCGCCTGATTCCCCCCCCTTTTCTGCTCATGGGGAAACGATACTACTTCGCTTTCTTCATCGCGAATCGAATCACCATGCTCTGATCGAAGAGCTGGCGTCCGGTGGAAGAGATATCCTGCAGGCGATAGACGATCAGTCCGTATTTTTTGTCATTAGTGTGGCCGATGGCGAAGTTCTCCTTGGTCTTTCCTAAGGCTCCTTCCTCCTCGAACTTCCATTCCTGGCCTTTCCAGGCTCCGAGGATGCTTTCGGCGGCAGCATCGATGTCGTCGATGCGCTTCATGTCTCCATTTGTAGAGACCATAACATCTTTCTTGGTATCGTAGCGAAGGAGAGAAATTCGGCTACCGGCACCGCTGACGCGGACCATCCACTTTCCATTACTTTCCTCCAGACGGAGGGCCACTTTATGAAGGGACTTGAATTCGCGCTTGTCCCAGAGTTCGCGATATTTTTGGTAGTCCTTTTTCGTGAGACCAAGTTTTTCATCGTAGGCCAGCGGGATGCCGGGCTTCGACTTCTCGGAGTATTCCTTAAACCACTCAGGGTGCTTCTTGGCGGATTCCTTGACGAGGGTGATGTATTTCTGAATCTCCTTGGGAGGAAGCACGACGACGATCTCGCCGATGAGGTCGACACCAGGAGTCAGGTAGGTCGAGAGAACCTTCGGGGGGGACGGTGCCTTTTTTGTCTTCTGTGCGGCGGCGGGAGTCACCGTAAGGAGGCACGAGAGGAGAAGGAGGGCGGAGCGAAGGAGGTTTTTTCCGGAAGATCTCATGAGTCCTTATTTTTAGTATCAGGCTGATCGGCGCGGTCATCTGCCGAGTCCTGCTGACGGGACCCAATCACATAACTGCGGGCAAGTAAACCTGCACCTGCAGCGACCATGCCAAGGAGAAGCAGGAGATGGGTGGTCTTGATCACCATCTGGAAGCGGACCCGGCTGAGGATCTCGATACAGATGATGGCCAGACCGATACCGGCGAGCCACCAGCCCCAGCGTTTTTGGGCATCGAAGAAAAGAACGACGATTCCGGCGAGAAAGGGCACAAAGATGATGCCCATGGAGGTGGTCTCCCACATGCCGCCACGTCCCGCTCCTCCGAGTCTCCCGGAGATGGCTCCAAAAGGAGCGGAGGTGACCTGGACGGAATCGAGGAAAAGATAGAGACCCAGCGCGACGAGTATGAGCCCAACTCCGGTGAGAAATGCGGTCTCTCCTCCTTCTGATCCTCCTGGTTTCATAGCGGGTTTAATTGGACTTCTTTTTGAGATCAGGATTAACCGGATAAGCCCAGAGCCGGGACTCCAGCTCCTCAATGAGCACGCCTTTTTTCGCACGAGAGTTCGGAAGGAAACGGACCTTCAGGATTAGCGGATAGATGGCACCGTTAACCATCCCGGCTGGGAAGAGCTTCCGAAATTTGGTCTCCAACAACCCACCCCGTTCCACGTAGCCGAAGAGGGATTCCTTCTCACCGCGCGATTCTAACTTGAAGCAAAGGTACTTCGATTCATCGTCGAATTCGTAGGTGTAGTAATTGTCCTGCTGGACGTAGAGCCGCAGGCTGACCGGTTCGGTCGGGCGTGCTTTCAGAAGCTGGGCAAAGGTCACCGGCTGATAGCACACGTATGATTCCCAATCGATGAGCATGCCCTCCGGAGTGTCTTCGACCAGAATGGAGCGTTCCTTGTTGCCGTCAATCCGGACCTTCAGAGCAATAAAGGGGTGATTCCCCAGAGAGAGGACATTGTATTCGATGGTCTCCTCAAACTTGAAGGTTTCGAATTTCTTTCGCGAGTAGTGCTCCTGCATCAACGGTTCGACACGTTTCGCATGGCGGATGTGAGGCAATCGTTCCTTAATCGTGGTGGCTCCGAGGAAATCTGATACTAATTTTTCCATGGCCTCGAAGTGAGTCTCGGCGTCCTTTGCTTCAGCCGCAGCGATAAAGTCATCGGAGGTGGTTCCTGAAGGTGCTACAGGCAGCTCCATGGGCTCAGCACCTGCGACCGGGATCTGGGCGGCATTGTCACTGGTCTGCAGCTTCTGATAACCGGCCCAGACAATCAAACCCGCCAGGCCCAGACCGAGAAGGACAAACCATCCGATCGGGACGGATCTCACTTCGGCTGCTTCCGCTTCGATGAGCCACTCGCCCTCGGGATCGAAGGGACGCGGAGATGAATGATTCTCCTCAGGTTCCTCGCCCATCATCCCGGCCATCGCACGCTCCTCGCTGCCGAAGGTCTTTTTCTGAATCGGTGTGAGCTTTGGGGCATCGAGTCGAACGACTTCATCGACGGAGGTGATCTCCTCGTCATTGACGACGCGGATCTCATCAGACGAGCTGTTGTTATTTTTGAGGGACATGGTTGGAGCCGTGGACAAGCTGTCCCGAAATGGGAATCGACGCAACTCCCGATCCCCGATAGCAGTCTGTGAAGCACCCGATCTTTTGAAGCCCCGAATCCTGATCCTGACCGCCAGCTTTGGCGATGGCCATAACAGCGCGGCCCGCAATCTTGCGGAAGCGCTGGCACCCGGTGCGGAGGTCCGGGTGGCGGATCCCTGTCATCTTGGGAATCCACGGATTAATGCCTTTCTTTGCCGGGCCTATCGGGAGATCACTACCTACACTCCGCTAATCTGGGCTTGGATGTACCGTTCCACTGATCAGCAGGATTTTAACAAGCCTCTACCCTTCATCGCCAAGACCGAGGATGCGGTGTGTGACCTTCTGGACGACTTCCAGCCGGATCTCGTGGTCAATACTTACCCGCTCTATCCCTACATGGTCGACCGGCAGTTCGCGACCCGGCGGCGGGTGCCCATCATCACCGTCATCACCGACTCCATTGAAGTGAATGCCGCCTGGTCCCGCTCACCGAGCGACCACTTCTTAATCACCGACGAGCACACCCGGGAGTCATTGCTGACTCAGAAAATCGAGGCCGAAAGGTCCCATATCACCGGTTTTCCGGTGACTCCGCGCTTTGAGAAGCTCACTCCGATTCAAGCGGATGCCTTGATCCATCCGTTCAAGGTCCTCTTCTTCCCCACCGCGCGCACGCCGCATCTTAAGAAAATCATGCGGGCCATTCTGGCGCATGATACGAAGCTGACCATCGTGATGGGGCGTAATGTCCGCCGCCTCTTTCGGAAGGTGAATCAAGTGAAGAAGGAATTCCCCGGCCGTGTCCGGCTCATCGGCTGGACAAAGCGGGTCCCGGAGCTGCTTTCCAGCCACCACCTGGTCATCGGAAAGGCTGGCGGAGCGACGGTGCATGAAGCGATCGCCGCGCAATGCCCGATGCTCGTCCACCACATCGTACCGGGTCAAGAGGAGGGAAATATTGAACTCCTAGAGCGGTATGAGATCGGCTCGCTGGCCACCGATGCGCCAAAAATCCAACAAGCCATCGGCGAATTGCTGGAAGGCGATGCCGCCCTATGGCGGGAACAAAAAAAGCGTCTCACCATTCATTCCAAGCCCACCGCATCCGGCAAAGCCGCCCGCTTCATCCTTTCGAAAATCGCGAAAATTGACCCCTCATGACCTTCCTCTTCGACATCGGAAATGTCCTTCTCAATCTCCACTTTGAAAACTTTCATGAGAAGGTCCTCGGACGGGGCGATGCTCCGATGCCACCGGAAATGCTCGCCCTGAAGGATCCTTACGAGAGTGGAAAGATGAGCGATGCAGAATTCGTGGAGCGCTCCCTTTTTCTCCTACAAGGCAGCCTCACCGAAGAAGAATACATCAGCGCGTGGGAGGACATCTTTTCCCCAAATCAACCAATGTGGGCGGTGGTTCGAAAACTGGAGGGCGAGGGTCATCGGCTCATTCTTTTCTCGAATACCAACGCGATTCACGCCCGCTACTTCCTAAAGAAGTTCGAGATCTTTTCTCTCTTCCACCATCATCATTTCTCGCAGGAAGTGGGAGCGATCAAGCCGCACCGCGAGTTCTATCAAGCGGCGATTGACCAGTATAACCTCGATCCGGATCAGACAGCTTATTTGGACGACCTTCCTGAGAATATCGCGACCGGGCGCGAGTTCGGGTTTCATTGCTGGCTGTATGATCTCAATGACCACCAGGCCTGTGCCAAATGGCTTCCTACCGTGGTGTCGGCGTGATTTTGATGAGCGAGGAAATCGCCGGGTGCTGCTTCACGAAGTCGGGGAGCTGGTTGTAGAGATTCTTTGCGGCGGCTTGATTCCCAGCGCGTGCCTCAAATTTTAAGAGTGCAGCTGCAGCGAGCGGATTTCGGAGCTGGCTGAGTTGGCAGGCTTTTCTGAGCGCTTCGCGGGCAGCTTGCGGATCATGTCCTGAGTATTCCGGGTTTGCGAGAAGTTCACCCAGATTGATCCACGCAGGAACATAGCCAGGATAGACGCTCAGAGATTCCTCGTATTTCGCTTCGGCCTCATCCAGTCGTCCCATTTTACGATAGCAGTTGGCTAGATTGTATTTCCCTATGTAGTCGTTCGGAGAAATCTTAATCGCTTTTTCGTAGAGCGGAATCGCTTCAGCATTTCTGCCCTCCATCTGCAGCAGGCTGGCATAATTTTGCAGGCCGATTGCCTCCCTCGGTTGGGCCTTGATGGCATGTGAAAAGAGAGCCTCGCTGTCATTCCAGACCTTCACCTGTTGATGCGCAAGCGTGCCCAGTATGAGCGTGATCACTCCGCCACTGATGAGGGCAGGTTTGCCAAATTTCACCAAACCCACCGCCAGCGTGAAAACCGGACCAAGCATCGCGAGATAGGTGTAACGATCAGCAGTGAAGCTGTTCCCGACATACACCAGACCTGAAGAGGGGAGCCAAAGAATAAGAAACCAGGCTATGCCGAAGAAGGCCTCCGGCCACTCCTTCCGCTTCCGCCAAAGCAAGGCCACCACAGAAATCAAGGCAAGCCACCCAAGAGGAAAGAGGACCATGCCATAAGGCGGAAAGGGATACTGAAAGGAGAGATCTACCGGCACCACCATGCGCCAGAAGTAGAACCACACACCGGTCGCCATCGTGACGAGTCGGGTGGTCAATGAGCCCCCGACAAAGTCGGAATGCGTCCCAGTGTATTGCACCCAGATGCCGAGGGCGGTCGCGATGATCGCCGGCATCCACCAGATGATTTTCCCGAGCCCGCTGCGCACCAGGACGGGGAGTGGATTCTTCTGAATGATGAAGCCTGTGCGCCACCAATCGATGAGCATCAGCAGGAGCGGAAGGACTACCACGCTGGGTTTTGCCATGAGCGCGGGGAGAAAAAGAAGCACCGAGAGCCACCGCCGATCATGAAGATACGCGAGCAAACTGCCGAAGAAAAAGAAGCCGCTCAGGACGTCCTTCCGCTCGGACACCCACGCCACCGACTCGACGTGAAGTGGATGAATCGCGAACACCGCCGCGAGAAAGAAAGCCACCGCCAGGACATGATTCGCGGCGAGCTTTCGTAGAGCACAGAGTCGCAGGCCACAGAAAAACACGAGCACCGTGGACAGGGCGTGTAACAGCACACTCATCGCATGATGGCCGCCGGGATTTTCCAGCCCCCACAGCTCGACATCGATCATGTGACTGATCCATGTCAGTGGATGCCACACATTTCCCACCCCCTCATGCATGAGCGGCTTCCCGAGCTCACGCTGGGTAAAGGCCCAATTGACCCCCACTCCGGTGAGGCCCTCATTGACGTAACCATTCCGGGTCACGAAGGCGGGATCGTCATACTGCACGAAGTCCGCGCGAAAGGACGGAAAGAAAACCGCCCCCACCAGACCAATCAAAATGAGGGAGAGTATAAGCGCATGCCGAGCCATCAGTCCTTGATTAAGGAACGCCCTTCGATCTGTCAATCGGCCCGCTGGGATGAT
>CALBVA010000227.1 GCA_937969125.1 uncultured Verrucomicrobiales bacterium
GGAAAGGCTCCCTGCCCACCAGGTTCCTCCGCCGATCAATCCAAGGAGGAGCGCGATGATTGCGATCATTTTCTTCGGCTTCATTCCTTGATCTAAGGAAACCGCTGGTGAGGATGGGCTCGATGCTGGGGGCGGCGTCAGAACTGCCGGGAGTGCTCCCGGTGATTTAGTTGCAAGCTGTAGTTTGTTTGGCTCCAGTAAGCTCTTCTCTGCTACAGAGGGGCGAATTGCATCCAGCAACTTCCCCAGCTCTACCAAAGCATCTCGTTTTCCGCCCGGCGAATAGCCCATTGCCCAATCGAGAAACCAAAGGTGGTAGTCGATGGCGAAGGTATAGATTAGCTGCCCGTCTGATGACCGTGTGGCAACAATGCTGTTCGACGTGAAGTCGAGCGCCCCGGCTCGCTCGCCGAGTTCACTGATGAGTGACTCTCCGTGAAACTCTAGCAATTCGAATTCCTCTTGCGACAGCGGCCCCTGATTTAGTTTCTCTTCCAAAATTGATCCCTCCCACCAACGGGCCGCGATCCAGGGGGATTGATCCACCTCGTCAATCCCTCCGTCCATAACAGGACGAAGGCATCCGTGATCGAGTGAACGCAGTTCATCGAAGGCGATCTTGAAGCGCCCTTCCGAGAGATTTTCGATGATCTCTTTGGGATACTTTAACCGGATCAGGGAGTGGGGGATTCCATTCTTTGCACGTGCACGATAGATCACCAGCTCACGGGTTTGATACGCGAGATCCTGAATCTGATAATCTTCCTGCATGGGGGGGACTCGACTTTAAGACGATCAGGAAATCCTGCCAGCTTCGAAATTCGGTGGAATCGGCCTCTCCGCTTTCTTTCCGCTTCCAGCGCCGATCAGCCCTTGTTAGACCTCTGAAAACACACAATTGGAATCATGGGAGAAACGAGCGCCGATCAAGGGCGATATTGGACAGCGAATTTAAAGTGCGTCGCGGCGCTTCTGGGTGTTTGGTTTTTTGTTTCCTTCGGATGCGGGATTCTCTTCCGCGAGTGGCTGGATGAGCGCTTTTCCGTCGGCGGTGCTCCCCTGGGCTTTTGGATGGCGCAGCAGGGATCGATTATCTGCTTCATTATCCTGCTCGTGGTTTACGCCAAGCTCATGAACCGATTGGACGCGAAACATCAGCATGGTGGGGAGGGTGACCGATGAGCCAGGACGCCTATAATTATCTCTTCATTGGGATTTCATTCGCTCTCTACATCGGCATCGCTCTGAAGCAGCGCGCCGGATCCACTAAGGAATACTACACCGCCGGCGGCGGGGTGGGGCCATTCGCTAATGGCATGGCCACCGCAGCGGACTGGATGAGTGCGGCGACCTTCATCTCGATGGCTGGGACCTTGGCCATCGGCGGTTATGATGGCTCGCGATTTCTCATGGGTTGGACCGGGGGCTTCGTTCTCCTGACCGTCCTCATGGTTCCTTTCCTCCGGAAGTTTGGTAAAGCCACCGTTCCGGACTTCATTGGTGACCGATATTATTCGAAGGTCGCCCGCTTTGTTGCGGTAGTCTGCGCCATCTTCATCTGCCTCACCTACATAATGGGACAAATGCGGGGCGTGGGCATCGTCTTCTCACAGCTTTTCGACATCAAGATCGCCACCGGCGTGATGGTGGGAGGGGCTATCGTCTTCTTCTATGCCGGACTCGGCGGGATGAAGGGCATCACCTATACCCAGGTCGCGCAGTATTGTGTCATGGCCTTCGCCTACACCATTCCGGCGGTTTTTATTGCCATCGCTCTCACCAATAACTTCATCCCCCAGCTGGGCTTCATTGGAAATTACACCGCTGGTGGTGAATCCGTCCCCTTTCTGGAGAAGATGAATACGATCAACACCGACCTCGGCTTTTCCAAATACACCGATGGCTCGCTCTCGAAGGTTGATATGTTCTGTATCACTGCCGCGCTCATGTGTGGCACGGCGGGATTGCCCCACGTCATCGTGCGCTTCTTCACCGTGAAGAATGTCAAAGCTGTCCGCACCTCGGCTTGCTGGACGCTCGCTTTCATCGGGGTGATTTATCTCACCGCGCCCACTATCGGGGCCTTCTCGCGGGTGAACCTGATCTCGAAGCTCAATCAGACTTCCTACGCCGAAGCTCCGCAATGGTTCAAGGACTTCGAGAACACTGGGCAGATGGCCTGGGTCGATAAGAACGGGGATGGCGTCATTCAGTATTCCGGTCCCAAGCGTTCCGAATCCGGGGAGTCCGGTAAGCCGTTCGAAGGTAAACCAAAATTCGATGGCGACAAACGCGGGGCCTCTGGAGAGCGGCTTCTCACCAACAAGGTCGTCACTGACAATCCGAACGAGCTCTACTTCGGTAATGATGTCATGGTCATGGCGAATCCCCACATGGGCGGGCTGCCGAAGTGGGCCATCGCGCTTCTCATGGCGGGTTGCATTGCTGCCGCGCTCTCTACCGCCGCCGGGCTGTTGCTGGTGCTCTCGACCTCCTTCTCGCACGATCTCGGAAAGAAGCTTATCAATCCCAACCTCACCGATAAACAGGAGATCACCTGGGCGCGTTTTGCCTCTCTTGGTTCGCTGCTGGTGGCGATTTACTTCGGGATCTATCCGCCCTCGGACTTCGTGGCGAAGACGGTGGCCTTCGCTTTCGGTCTAGCCGCTTCGTCTTTCTTCCCCACCATCCTGATGGGGATTTTCTCCCGCCGGATGAATAAGGAAGGCGCGCTTGCCGGGATGATCTGCGGCATCGGCTTCACGGCGGCCTACATCATCTTCTTCCAGTTTGGAGGAGGGGAGGGGCGACCGGATCTCTATCTCTTCGACATCTCGCCGGAGGGTATCGGCATCATCGGCATGCTCATTAATTTCGCCGTGGCCTTCACGGTGTCATTCTTCACCCCGCCGCCCCCGCAGGAGGTCACAGATCTACTCGATCACGTTCGCTACCCAGATGCCGAAGGTGCGGATAGCGAGATCTCGATTCACTGACCTCCGGCCAGATTCGGCACAGAGAGACGGAAGAAACTCTTTTCTCCATAGCTTACCAGCGGAATGCTCTGCATGCCGCTGGTGACTTCCGCCAGGGACCATGAATTCGGTTTCAGAGTATTCGATTCTTCTACCACCACCACTTCCTTCCATCCCGTACTCCAGGTGAGGTTGCCATTTTCGACCCTGGGCTCCGGGGCGATCGGCTTGCAGACATTTCTGATCGCCCGGATGAAGCCATTGTCATTGCAAGTGATGAGAAGGTCACCATTAGTGGCGAGAGTGATCGCTCTCGGTTCGGCGATCCTTGAGAAGGTCGTGGAGCGGGGAAGTCCGTCGCCCGAAAAAGTATTGCCGCTGCTATCGCCTGCCAGGAAGAGGTGGATGCGACGACCGGCGGGGTCATTGTCCACCCACCAAATGTCTCCGCCTTTTTGGGTCGCCAGGAAAAAGGTGCCATCCGGCAGCACCGCCACGCCGCGGACTCGGTTCAAGGAAACCTGCGTCGCAAGCGACCCGGAAGTGGTGTTCCCATCCGCAAAGCCATTTCCTGCCACGATCTCCGGGACGCCACCCTCCACGACTCGATAGACCAGATGACCCCGGTTTGCCGTTACAAAGAGAGCTCCATCCGGAGCGAGGTCGAGATTGCCTAAAGTTCCATCGGGCACGGGGATGGTGGCGAAGGTTTCAATCCCACCCGTTTCGGTCCAGCGCTTCACCGTCTGCATCCCAACTGCGGTAAATTCCCCGTTAAAATACACCGCAGAGCCATCCGCCGTGGCCACCAATCCACGCCCGCCGCTGAAGCCTGGAGAGTGGGTGAAGAGGGTCCGACAGATTCCAGCGGTGTCCACGATACGGACTTTTCGGTTGTCGGTGTCCAGCACCAGAAAGCTGCCGTCCGCAAAGACGTGAAGACCATTGGGGTTTTGAATCGCGACCGAGGTTGCGACTTGTGGCTCGTCTCCGCCGTTCGCGCTTTGGTGAGTTCCCAGGACCGTCGTCAGCGTTGATCCATCGGCACTCACCATTAGAACGCTGTGTGATTGCTTGTCGACAATGAAGACCCTGCCGAAAGCATCGGACCCACAATCGTGGGGATTTGAGAGCTCCACCGCGCGAGGATCAGCTCCCTCAAAACTGCTTTGCCAAAAATTCTGTTCCCGGTCGGTTCCAGTCCCCGCAATCGTCCGAAGCGTGGTGTAGCGGTCAAAAACACTAAGATTCTCAGCATAGAGTGCATTCATAAGCGTCAATGCAAAGAGAGCGAATTTGAAATTCATTCATTTTATTTACAGAGTTATCGCTATGACTCAGAGCATAAAATGCTTCCCTAACAGAAAATTTAAAATAATGTCTTCCGAGGTGAATATGGTCAAAAAGAAAGATGGACGTCCCTCGGAGATTCTCGAGGCCTTCTTTGCCATCCCTGCTGCCGAAATACGCGAAGCGATTGAGTCTCTCCCCAGATCTATCGATGAGATCCGCTTCACCGAGAAAAAATTTCACCGGCATCAGAACTCCGCCACTACGGCTACCGAGATCGCGTATTCACTTCACCGGCGTCTTCTTTCGGGAAATCATATGGTGGAGTACTCCGCCCTTCCCCCGGACCTGGTTCTTTTTTCAGCCACTCTTCCCGCTTTCGAGATCGCGGAGATGGCTTGCGGGGAGGCTTGTGAAAACGGGCGGCTTTCAGAGCTGAGTGAGATCGTCAGTTCCTGGGATGAAGGTCATGAATCCTGCGAAGCCGGCCACTTGGTCAAGGAGAGTGAGTGCATCCTCTGCAGCGTGCACGACACTGTTTTTTTGGAGACTCTCGGCCGATACGGTCTACACGAATACATCGAGCTTTATGAGAATAACCGTCCTCTCTATGAAATTCGTAGTGAGGTGGGACGCCGCCTCATCGATCCGGACCTCGTTGATCAGGAGGAGAATGAATCGATCACGGCAGACTTCCGGAAGCACTTCGGTCCTGATTTTGTCGATGAGGTCACCCGCCGA
>CALBVA010000228.1 GCA_937969125.1 uncultured Verrucomicrobiales bacterium
CCTCGGATTTGTCGAAGCAATTTCGTCTCAGGATACTTCTCTTCGCAGAGTTTTCGACCGCTCGATCCAGCTCTAACATTTGCTCCTTCATCGTATCCAGCACCCGGAGAGCTTCGTCCCATATCCATTTCAGCCGTGACCTCATGAGTTTGGAGATTTCGCCAGTTCTAGCTACCTTAGATGAGCTAATCTCTACCGGCGAGCTCGTCTTATCAAGTAGCCTGCTACTCCAAATAAGAGTAAACTTCCTGATCCAATTTCAGGAACTGGGGTAAATTCGATTGAACTCAATCCCGAGGTCGAAATCCCCACTCCATTCTCCGTTGTTCGAAACGAATAGAAATCCAGTAAGAGCCCAGACTCTAAAATTTTTGTAGGGGTCGTATCTGCGGGATAAATCACGGACTTTGCCCCTGCATAGAGATCAAAGCTGAGGTGCAGCGCCTCACCCCCATTGCTAGCTTTAAAGTCTGATCCAAAGCCAATTAAATCATTCCCTTCTTTTGTGACTTCTCCAATTGGAAGGGTGGAGATGCTTAGAATATTCAAATTTTCATTTATCGTTTGGTAAGAAGTTTCGTCGATCGATACCGAAAATGACTTTAATTCTAGGGTGTAGCTCCCATCAATTTCGGTCTCAAAAGAGACCCTCATAATGATTTCGTATGCAGCCCCATTTTCAATTGGTGTGCTATTTTCTGACATCCATGTTCCACTGCTATTTATGTCGAATAAGGTGATCATGTTATTTTATTCGATGCTTTTTTAGGGTTGGATTCAAAAATCTGAAAAATTTTCAAATAATGAAGGGCGCCTCCGGTAACCTCTTTGAAGATCGATATTTCCCAATTCTCTGGAGAGAGTAAGCTCCCTCCATGGCAAAGTATCGCAAGGTCGATGGGGGTCGGAATCTCTTCGCTGCATTGGATCATCAAAAAGCAGCCACCGAACGCATCGTCGGCATCCTCAAGCTGCGTGACCGCATAGAGTATCGGATTTGTGTCGCCAGCGGTCCTCTGGAAAAAATTCGGAGGGCATTGTCCGTGAGTTCTCTCGCTTCGCTTTTCGGCAATAATGTGTTCAGCTCATATGAAGTGAAATCTTGGAAGCCTGATCCGGGTCTCTTTCTACATGCCGCTGAGGCGATGGATTGTTTGCCAGAACGCTGCGTGGTGGTTGAAGATAGCCAGCCAGGGATTCAGGCTGCCGCGGCCGCTGGAATGAGATCGTTCTTATATTTCCAAGATCGAGATACGTCCTTCGATCACAATTCATTCGTTTTCAGCTCTATGAGAGACCTCCCATTTCTCCTTGGATGCGCCCAAGATGACAAAGCAGCGCGTTGACCGACCTACTGCCGCTGTGACTTGAAATTTGAATGAACACTACCACGTTTAACCTGTATCGAAGTTGCGCTGCTCGTAGTAGGTGGCAGGCCTCGGGTGTTGGGAAAAGGATGTATTCGTAATGTTATGAGAAAGTTTTTTCAAGCAGTTGCAATTATGGGCCTCGTTGTAGGGGTGCTGATATTCTATCTTTTTAGTCGGCCATCATGGGAGTTGTCGGCTAGTAACTCTAACGACGGTGTTGTCGTAGAGATTTATCTAACGGGCCAGTCGATTCCCACTTACACAACACTTCTTCGTGATCGAAGGGTTACATCTGAAGTTAGCCGTGTTAATCGAGTAGATTTGCCCCTAAATATTGGATCGACGATCTTTCATGATGAGACACTCCGACCGGGTCGATGGACAGTCAAAATCGCCGGTGAGAAGCTCGACATCATGCCAAGAGCTTTGGTTTTGAAGGATGGAACAGAGATTATGCCTAGCCGAGAGAGTGATGGTTCCTAGCCTGGAAAACTGGTTCTTCGGGAAATTTAGTGCGCGATTTTGGGGCTGAGGGCCAGCTTTCCGCAGAAGAATGGTTCTTCGGAAAATTTGGTTTCTCGGTGATTTTAGTGGGTGATTTTGAGGGGTGACGACGTGGATTTGGGATGTTTTGAAGTTGGCTACCTTTCCTTTATGGAAGGCACTTGCCTTTGAAAGAGAGCCAGCACCCGGCGGGTGTCATTTTTCAAGCCATCCACTTCGCGGTGCATCGGAGATTCTGCGACTGCTTGGGTCACTTTGGAAGGTTGCACGGTGGGGATGGAGACGAGGGGGGGGGCTTTGGCGGGCGCGGTCCGTAGCATGATCAAAGTGATGACGACGGCAGCGAGTCCAGGGAGGGCGAGCCAGGCAAAGTTGAATGTCGCTTTCCGGGGTTCCCGGGGTTCCCGGGCGAGGGCTTGTATGCGGGTTTCAAAGCCCGGGCGTGGCTTCTCGGTAGGGCTTTTTTCGCGGAGGAGATTCTCGAGGTGTTCCTGATTCATGGCGAGGTATTGAGGGCTTGCCCGGGGAGCCAGGCGTCATTGGTTTCGGAGAGGTGGGCGTGCAGGTTCTTGCGCGCGCGATGGAGGATGACTTTGGTGTGGGTCGCGGTTTTTTGGAGGATTTTGGCGAGATCCTTCACGGCGAAACCTTCCTGGTAGTGTAGCCAGAGGGCGGTGAATTCATCCCGTTTCAGCTTCGTCTGGGCGAGGTTCCAGAGGGCGAGTGCGTCATGCGGATACTCTTCACTGGTGCTGGTCGTGGGATGATCAGAGTCGAAGAGTTCGCTGGTGGGCTTGGCCTTTCGCCAGACAGTAATGCTTTGGCGTCGGGCGATGGTAAAAAGCCAAGGGCGCAGTTTCGCCTTGGTCTTAAAAGTGTGCAGTTTCCGGAGGGCGAGGAGGAAGGTCTCCTGGGTGAGGTCCTCGGCGTCCTCGCGTCGCCCGGTGAGCTTATGAAGAAATCCGTAGATTGCTTCGTGATGCCGGTGAATGATCTCATCCGCTGCGGAGGAGTCGCCCCCGCGCGCAGCGAGGACGAGTTCCGAATCAGTGGGAGAGTGCGACATCACGGATGAAGGTTCCCTTGATGAATTAGTCCATTTCGGCGAGCAGGGCGAGGGCCTTCGCGATTGAGAGGCTGAGGTTTATCTGCATTTGCGTGCCTTCGACTTTGGACTCGTGCTTGATCTGAAGCTGCTGGATTTTTTCATCGGAGAGCATGCCCATCGCGATTAATCCATCGGCGGCGGCCTTCAGCTGTTCTGCTGTTTCGGCGGATTTGGTATCGGCGATGAGTTCGGCGCAGAGGTTGTCGCCCTTCTCGGAGATGCTGACGATAATGGAGTCGGCATTACGGATGAGTTTGGAGCCATCATCCTTCGGGAGGTCGATCTTCTTTACGTTCGCGACGGCAGCCACGATGGGATTTTCAATGGAGAAATCGGGGCTCACCTTGATGGCGGGCTTACGCTTGGCGAGGGTGTCGAGGCTGAGGGTGACGAGGTCTTTTTGCTCACCCATGACGATGAGGTTTTGTCCGTGGAAGCCGGCGTAGAGATTCTTACCCTTATCCTCCCACTGGTGGATCACGGTGCCCTCGTGGAGTGAGGTGTCGTAGTCGTCGGCATTGACAATCATTCCCTCAAGGTGGGCCCGATTGATTTCACCCTGGAGGAGGATGGCAGCGCGTTCGTCTTTTCCGTCACCGAAGAGGGTGACATCGGTGAGGTCGGTCATGATGTCGAAGCCGAAGAGCTCCTTTGCGCCGTCGAGGTCCTTTTTGTGCTTTTCCTTGATGCCCTTGATCAGCAACTTTCCGGTGGTGGTGTCGCGGAGACCTTCGAGGTCGCCATGGAGATACCACTGGGCTTCGGCAGGGACGGTTTCGGCTTTAAAGATGCCTGCATGCAGACTGGAAAAACCGGTGAGGATGGGTGCGGCGAGGAGGCTGAGGAACTGTGTTTTTAGCATGTCACTGAGCCCTATGCGGTGAGATTGGAAAAGGTTACAGGAAGGTTGGTTTTTTCGAGGTTGTCAGCCACCACGAGGTCACAAATCTTCCCGTGCGAATGCGGGGGCGATGATTTTTAGAACGGGATCGTTTTGAATAGTTTCCAGTCCACATTGTGCATGTCCCCGGGGGCAATGTAGCCGTCATAGACGAGGACGTTGGTGCCTTTCACCATGACATACATTTTGCCGCCGTCTTCCTCATGAGCACCGACATCGTGGTAGGTATTTGCGAGGAGAGCATTGGCAGGGACGCCCAGCGCGACGAAGCCTGAGCGCGACTCAGGTCGGTGGGAGCTGACATTTTTCAGTCGGTAATTGCGATTATTCACGATGAGGTTGAGATCCTTTGAGCCACCCGTCAGAGGAACGGCATCCCATCTCACCGAGGGAGCGGTCGCAGAAATTGGCGAGGCCTGGGCAACTGATTGGGGAGATGAATTGGACGATGTGGGGCTGACGGTGCAGGAGACCAGCGTGAGTGTGACGCAGCAGAGTATGGAGAAGTTTTTCATTTTTTAGATTTGGAATGATATGACTGGAGGCACTCATTTAAAACGCCTTGATCAGAGGGAGACTAATGTCCGGCAAGATGTGCGAACCAGAGTAAAACCAATTTCTTTGCCGTCGTTCTGAGAGAAGATCTGTCTCACTTAGCGAGCCGATCTTCTTCCAGGCGGTCACAAAGGCTTCTTGCGCGGCGTCCTCGGCCATCGCGAAGTCACCCAGAATGGCGAGGGTGACTCCGGTGACCATTCCCTGATGACGTGCGACGAGCGTGATAAAGGCGGCTTTGTCCCCGGCCTGGCACAGCGAGGCCAGCTCTCCATCGCTGTACGCGGAGTCGCTGGCCTTGCAGAATTGAGATGTAAGGGACTTCTTCACCTTCACTGACACAGACGTAACGTGCCGGAGGTCGGTGACGAAGTTTTTTGAGCTACTTCACGTCCACCACTTTTTGGTTGGCGTCGAAGGTCACCACGGACTTCGGAGTCTTCGGCTTTGGTGCCATAAGTCCACCGACCATGCTGGTCACGGGACCGGCGAGAGGGACGAGATTGAGAGCGGTAGATTTTAGCTCCTTTTTAATGCGGCCCTCATTTTCATAGACCCAGACCTCATCTGTGCCGGTGGTGTATTTGTAGTTTGGCTGGCCCATGCCGGAGGTGACTTCAGAGGCGGTCATTTTCTTCTGCGGGGCGAAGGGAGCGGCGGTCGCTTTTTTCAGCAGATCACCGGCCTTGCGGGTCTGCTGGAGTCCTTTTTCGACTTTGGCGGTTTTCTTGTTGGTCGCGGTCGTTTCCGGTGAGGTGATGGTGTTGCTGCTGCAGGAAGCCAGACCGAGAAAGAGGCCGGCGAGTAGGGGGTGCTTAATCTTCATACCGAGGAGATAGACATGAAGAAATGGCGGACTTGGCAAGTCTTGGAAGGCGGGGTGGAAGATTAGGTCGGACCTTCTCAGTCGTCCGGAGCACGCTGGAATGCGACTTTCTTGCATTTGTAATAATGAGGGGTGGCGGGAAATTCACAACTTTGCTCTTGCTGGATTTTGCATGCAAACCTATTGGTTCGAGTCCCATGAGCATCGTCACCCGTGAAGCTGCCAAGATCCCCGGTCGTCAACCCGAGGGAATCGCGGCTTGTCTGCTGCCTTTTAATCGCGAGGGCGATATTGCCAGAGAGGCTTTTCAGGCTTCGGTGATCTATCAAAATCAGCAGGGTCTGCAGTCGGCGGTTAATATGGACACCGGCTATGCGAACTACCTCACGGATGTTGAGCGGCTGGAGGTTCTTGAACTAACCCGCGAAGCTCTCGGGCCGGGCCAGCCTTTTGTGGCGGGGGTCTTTGTAGAAGGCGTGGAAGGGGACTTAAGGGATCTTTACCGGCGGGGGGCAGATCAGATCGTGGAGCGGGGTGGCACACCCATTCTCTTTCAGACGACCCGCTTCCACGATTGGCCTGCTGAGGAAATCATCAGCCTCTATGCTGATGTCTGCGCGCCTTATGAATCGGTCCTTGGATTTGAATTGGGCAGAATGTTTGCCCCCAATGGAATGATTTTTTCAGAAGAGGTTATTCGAGGCCTGATGACGATTCCTTCGCTGAAAGGAATCAAGCATTCCTCCCTCAGCCGAGAGAAGGAGCTGAAGCGGCTCGTCCTACGCGATGAAATTCGCCCTGATTTTCGCATCTACACTGGTAATGATCTAGGTATCGATATGATCGAGTATGGCTCGGACTACCTGCTCGGACTTGCGGCATTTTGTCCGGAGAAATTTGCCGAGCGCGACCGGCTTTGGGCCTCAGGTGACGAAGGATACTATGAGCTAAATGACGCTCTTCAATATCTTGGCAATGTCGCCTTCCGTGAATCCGTCCCGGCTTACAAACACTCGTGCGCGGTCTTTCAGCATCTCCTCGACCGGATTCCAACTTCCGAACCTCACTCGGAGTGCCCCCGTCGTCCGGAGTGGGAGCATGAAATGATGGCTGATTGCGTACGCAGGCTTGGCTATGCTAAGAGTTAGTCTTATGAAGGATCATCATCAAAAGATCACGATGGCGCAGGTTGCCGAGGCAGCCGGAGTTTCGAAGGCTACCGTCTCCCGTGCTCTTGGCGGGTCCTCATTGATCGGTGACGATGTTAGAAAACACGTCGAAAAGGCCGCCGCGGATCTCGGCTATGTTCGCCGGAATCAGAAGCGCCATGCCGAGCGATCCATCCTCACCATTAAGCTTGTTTTGCCGCCTGCTGTCAATCGGGCCGCCCAACTCTTCTACAGTTTTAGGGAGCTGATCGATGGACTTTCTGCCGGGCTTGCCCCATCAGGAACGAATATCATCGTGGAAGTGAGTGGGCCGGACTACCAGCCCTTTCGCCATAAGAAAGGCGGCGAGGTGGATGCCTTCGTCTTCGCCTTCCATCGTCCATCCTCCGAGGTCTTGGCTGAGATTCATGAGCGCCATGTCGCCTGTGTGGTGCTGAACCGCATCGTCCGTGGCGTTCGCCAGGTGGTAAACCATCACCGCGATGCCCTTCATCAGATTGCCGGGCATCTATCCTCTCGCAGGGTGAAAGGTGATTGCTGTTTTGTGGGATATCGTGGGATTGAGGATGTCGTCCGCGCTCGCCTCGGTGGCTTTACCGAAGGGTGTGAGGCCTACGGCATTGAGTTCGACCCAGAGGGCCAAACCTGGATCGCGGAAAGCCCGCAGGATATCACCCAGGAAGGGGTGAAGGAGTGGTATGATAAAGGGATGAGGACCTTTGTCGGGGTGAATGATGTGACCGGAGCTCTTCTCATCCAGCATCTCAAAGATCTTGGCCTGAAGATTCCCCAAGATGTCCGGGTGACCGGTTGTGACCGTGGACCATCGCGTAGTATCACGATCCCGAAGCTCACCACGGTGGAGCTTTCAATCTACACCCTCGCCGAGAAAGCGGGGCAGTCATTGCAGGCTGAAATTGTGGAGGGGAAGGAAAGTGCTAAGGCCGTCTTCGTGAAAGGCCACCTCCTCGTGGGAGAAACGACCTGATCCATGAGCTATCCTGAGTTGGCCGTTCACACATTCACGACCAAGTCCTGGTCGATGAGCGAATGTATCGAGGGATATGCGCGGCGCGGAATCGGGGGCATCTCGATCTGGCGGGAGACCTTGGAAGGCGAGGACCTCTGCTCGGTCGCCCGTCAAGTTTCTGACGCCGGGCTTACCGGTGTCTCGTTGGTGCGGGGAGGCTTTTTTACCGGCAAGACGGCGAAGGTTCGCAATGACGCCCTCGAGGAAAATCGCCAGGCCATCCGTGAAGCCGAGCTGCTGGACCTGCCCTCGCTGGTGCTGGTCTGTGGAGCCACCGTCGGTCAATCGCCCCGTGAAAACTATGAGCAAATCCGCGATGGCATCGGCACCCTCGCCGATGAGGCTGCTTCCCACGGCGTGCGCCTTTTAGTCGAGCCGCTCCATCCAGTTTACGCCGGCGACCGATCCGGGATTCCCTCGTTGAAGGTCGCCAATGATCTCTGTGCCGAGCTTAACCATGCCAATGTCGGCATCGCCCTGGATGTCTATCACGTCTGGTGGGAGCTCGATCTCGCGGAACAGATCGATCGTGCCGCGAACCATGCTTGGCTGGATGCTTATCACATCTGTGACTTCAAGCCGGAGCAAGACCACCTCCTCACCGACCGCGGTATCATGGGAGAAGGTTGTGCGGACCTCATAGGCATCGACCACATGATGAGTGAAGCCGGCTTCGATGGGCTTCGCGAAGTGGAAATCTTTTCCTCGAAGTGGTGGGCGCGGGATCAGGAGGAATTTCTTGATGAGATCCTCACGGCTTACGACAAAATTTATCGACCAAAATGATGACAGAACGAATCGGAATTATCCTGAACGGCGTGACCGGCCGCATGGGGACCAATCAGCACCTTATCCGTTCAATCCTCGCCATCCGTGATCAAGGCGGAGTGGTGCTGGACGATGGCACTCGCCTCATGCCCGACCCGATTCTGACCGGGCGGAATGAGGCGAAATTGAAAACACTCGCGCAGGGGCACGGGGTGGAAAATTACTCCACCGATCTCGATGCAGTGCTCGCCGATGATGCATACCAGATCTTCTTTGATGCTTCCGGAACGCCCTACCGAGTGGGATTCCTGGAACAGGCAATCGCTGCTGGTAAACACATTTACTGTGAGAAACCGACTGCGGTCGATCCGGCGGAGGCCTTCCGCATCGCTGAGGTAGCCGAGGCTGCCGGAGTAAAAAATGGCACGGTGCAGGATAAGCTCTGGCTCCCTGGGATTCGGGCCTTCTTGAAGCTGAAGGAGGAAGGGTTCTTCGGCGAGATCCTCTCGGTGCGCGGAGAATTTGGTTACTGGGTGTTCACTGGTCACGATGAAGATCAACCTGCCCAGCGGCCTAGCTGGAACTATCGTCAGGAAGACGGCGGCGGCATCATTATCGATATGCACTGCCATTGGTGTTACGTGATCGAGAATCTTTTCGGTAAAGTGACCGAGGTCTTCACCCACGCTGCGACCCATCTGCCGGAGCGCATTGATGAAGATGACAAACCCTATACGTGTACTGCGGATGATGCAGCCTACGCGCTTTTCAAGACCGATTCCGGGGTGCTTTGTCAGTTCAACTCTTCCTGGGACGTGCGCGTGCGGCGCGATGACCTCTTCACGATGCAGGTCGATGGGACGAAGGGGAGTGCCATTGTGGGCCTTCGTAAGTGTTGGGTGCAGAGCCTCAAGGACACCCCGCGTCCGGTTTGGAACCCTGATATTGATAGCCCCATCGACTTTAATGCGGGCTGGACCGTAGCCGATCCCGGGCCCTGCGATAATGCCTTCAAGGTGCAGTGGGAACTCTTTCTCAAGCATGTCGCGCGGGATGAACCCTTCCCCTGGTCGCTGCGTGAGGGAGCGAAAGGCGTGGACCTCGCCGCAAAATCATGGGAGAGCCATCGTCAAGGCTCATGGGTAAAAATTTAGCGAGAGAGGTTTCGCTCTTGCACGTCCACCCTTCATCGGGAGAAGCTGGCCGCCGCATACTGACGCATCAAATGGAAACCCGAGTTCATCTCCCCGAAACAAAAAAAGCAGCCTCGATTAAGGAGGTTGTCTCCGCCCTTCAGAGCCAAGGCCTCGAGCCGAAGCACGACAAAAAAGATTGGGGCGATTGGATCAACCTCCCCCCACACAAGACTGTGATCAGCATCGAGTCCGAACGTGGGATGACGAGTCAGGCCACCATCGAATACGCCGACGGTGAGGACGATCAATTGGAGATCCCCATCATCACGGCCTTCCGCGAACTCGGCTGGTATGGCACCGATGAAGACGGTGAATACCAGCTCTAGGTTCGTATGAGATCAAGCCGGGGCCACTAGTTCCGGGTCGGTTCCAATCGTCCCGATCAAGGCTTTCCGGTAGCTTGCTTCGGAGATTCGTTTCTCCTCGGCTTTGGCGTGGTTCAGCTTCTCGCTGATCTGTAGGCGGCCTCCTTCGGTCTCGTGGCTTGCGAGCTGTTGGAAGTCCCCCAGCGCCGCGATCTTTCTCCGGATGAGGCTTTTCTCTACCGTGACTTTTGCGTCCAGTCGGGCGGCATACCAGTCGGAGGAGAGCAGGCTCTCGCGGGTGAAGAGATCGCGGATCGCGGCATCGGTGATCGTTTTCCCCTGGTAGCTTCCTTCGGTCATGATGTGGAGTAGTGCCTTCAGCGGTGGGCAGGCCGCTTCCACCGAGCCATCCTTGAAATAATTTTCCGCGATTCGTTTCTGCGTTTCGCAAATGTTGGTGATGCCATCAATGAAGTCCTCTTCCGACTGCGTCTCGGGTTTCAGCATTTCCTCCGTAAAAACGGTGTCCGGCGCGGAGAAAACCCGGCCGAAGAAAGTTGAGACGAAGGCGCTGGTGATCCGGTAACCGAGGCGGCTGGCGTGGATCGTTTTGCCGTCTCTCTCGAAGTCCTCCAGCTTCTCCAGGAAACCGTTTTCGATGAGGAATTTGGGATCTCGTTCGCGCACAAACATGCGCGACCAGATCTCGGGAACGAGCAGGGAGATGTCGTGATCGAAGCGATACTTCCTTCCGATATGCCCCGCCGCCGTGGAGAAGCCGGCATCGCCGGTCAGGATGTAGCTGACGAGGGCGGCATTGAGATCATGAATGGGGAGGAGGGCATTGAAGGGGGCCTTGGTCAGTGCACCCTCCGATCCCGCTCCGGTGGTCGAGGGGCTCTTGCCGGTCAGGGAGGCAATGAAGTCCATGAAGAGTTCCGGTAGTTCTTGATAGTGGAGCGGATTGAAAACGGCGAGCGAGCGGATTCCCGGCTCGGCGGGATTATTCCTGCGGCCCATCAGGACTGAATTGACTGGCATCGGCACGGGCGCATCGATCGCGAGGCGACGGAAGAAGCGTGCTCCGGTCTCCGCGATGTATGAGCTGCGCGGGTCCTCGAGATCGGGGCGGTTCTGGAGGTAGCGCGGATTCTTTGTCGCGGCCCCATTTACGATGCGGGGCTGGTGGGAGCTGATGACGTAGTCCGGCGATTCCTGTTCGAGGTAATCATTGAACATCTCCTGCATCGGCTCGGTGAACTGCTCAAAGCGGATGGCATCCTGACGCTCGGCCTCGGCTTTTGCTCGCGGGATCGGTTCGTAGTTCGAGAAGAAGGTGCCTTTTCGGCTAAAGTCGATCTCAGTCTGCTTATCGTAGCCGCGGATGATGGCGTCATCCGGTCGTTGGAAGAGGCGGTATTCGCAATTCTTCGCGAACTTCAGCGACGGCTGGACGAGGTCGGGATGTAGTCCTTTCACTTGATCGGCAGGGACCACCGTGGTCGCGGTGATGTCGTCCTCGGTCTGGATTTTTTTTGCTGGGGAGAAGTCCTTGCGTAGGCCGAAGGTTCGCCAGGTGCCGTCTTCCTCGAAGCCCACGCGGAGGTATTGCGTGATCAGTTTTTGGCGATGATAGATCAGTTCGTTGCCGGCCCGGCCATTGATGAGATCGACTCCGAAGCGGTCGAACCAATCGTCCCCCCAATCGGATTTGTAGAGGCGCTTGATCACGAAGACGAGGTCGCGAACAGAGCGGGGGATGGTGGTGAGCCATTCGTTATATTCCTCGGTATAGGCGGAATTGTAGGTAAAGAGGCGGATCACCGAACCCAGCGAACGCTTCTCGGAAAGAAGGGCACGGCTCTTTTTTCCGGGTTCATTTGGCTGCGCATAGCGATCACCGAAGTCTCGGTGGAGCAGTGCCACGGCGGCCTTAAAGTCGTTCTTAAAATCACGCACGATAACCGGACCGGAGATCATGGCATCCGAGAGGGACTTGGAGATCTCCGATTTCCCTCCGCCGGAAACAGTGCAGGGCTTATGGCAAAAGGTGCCTTCGGCATTTGTTCCAATCAGCCGCCAGCGTTGGCCGCTGGAGGGCTTCTTCATCTCCACCTTGTAGCCGGAGGGGAGGATGTAGGTGATGCCGGGTTGTAGGGATATTTTCTGGTCGTCCCAGCTAATCGTTTGATGGTCCAGCTCGATGCGGACGTTCTCCGGAAGGTAGAAGATATTCGAGTAAGTACGGTCAATCCCGTACCCCTCCGGTTGCAGCTCCATGAGATCGCGATAACGCTCAATCACTCCCGCCATGGTGTGATCGACGGATCGCTTGAATTCACTAAGGGCGAAGTCCTCGCCGAGGTCAGCGGAGGGATAGGCAATCGCGCCCCCAGCGTGTTCTTCCTCGGCATTTCCCAGTAGATTGGTGGCATAGGAAAGCTGGGTCTTCACCTCCTTCTTGCAGTAGCCGTAGTAGTTGTCCGCGATGAGGGTGACCACGGTCCCCGAAGTGTCGCGTGAGGTGATCTTGAAGGCTGAGCCGTCATTATAGAGTTCGTCCTCAGACTCCCAGCACATCCCATCGTGCTTTTGCCGGTCGCTCGCCTCCGAGACATGTGGCAGGCCCAGATCCTTCTTCTTAAGCTTCGTCAGCTGGGGGGCTAGAATGACGCAGCCGGTGTGACCGGACCAGTGTTCGGTATCGAGGCGGGAGTCATTTTCCGGAAGATAGGGATCGCCTCCGTTTCCGAAGATGGACTCCACGAAGTCGAGATTCGAGACGAGATTTCCCGGCGCGAAGAAGCGAACTTCCATTCGCTTTTCGGAGGAGACGCCGGGGACTTCCGGGCACACGATCGGGCGTAGCAAGAGGGATACGAATACCTTGGCCGGAGAGGGCGAGGTCCCGGTGAAGGGCAGGACCATGAGATCTTCGGGTGGATTAAGGGCCGCCTTCAGTAGTCCGGCGAAGGCTTTAAGGGGCACTTCTTTCTTGTCTGCAGGCACCGGTAAGCCGCCCTCCGCAACGTGGAAGACGCCTTTCGTCGTGCGCCGGTCAGAGGCGGGATTGTGACACACACCCTGATGCACGCGGTAGGAGCTCAGGATGGAGGATTTGAATTCATCTTCATCTGGTGGCAGCGAAAGCATGCGCCCGATGCCATGACGCTCCAGCACCAGTGCCCCGGCGGGTACGAGGGGTGTCTCGCTTTTCCCGAGGATTTTTTCGAGGTAGTCATGAATCGCCTGATCGACAGGGCAGAGGTGGTCGGAGAGTAGACGGGTCTTCTCCTGAAAAGACGCGATCAATGAGCGCCCAAGATCGAGAAAGGGATAATCCTCCTCATCGCCGACGATCTGGTGACCGCGCGCGGCTAGCTTGAGATTTACAAATTCGTGGAGTCGCTGGACTTCGTCGGGAGAGGCTAGGGCGGGACCGTTTTCGGTAAACCCGATAGTATCTTTGAGCTGGGGCATAATGTGAGCTGCGAAAGGTTAAGGATTGATGAAATTCAAGGTGGCGAATTTGAATGACAAATGAAAGGGGCGAATTTCCACCCTTGCCGATGATGAGTGACCTTTTCGTCACTATCGATGCTCCCTTGTTCTGGATGAACCTTCGGAAGGTTC
>CALBVA010000229.1 GCA_937969125.1 uncultured Verrucomicrobiales bacterium
CGTAGTGTTTTGCCTGCAGCTTCCTTCAGCGGACACCTCGCGGTGGACGCCTTGCCGTCCGGCTAGTGGTTCCCTCTACCGGGTCCACAGGGGACTTGAACCCCCAAGTCAGCGCGCCCTGCCGGGCGCACATAAAAAAAGCCGCCCGGTTTCCCGGACGGCTTTTGAAGGTTTAGTGAGGTATCTCAACCGGCGAGGATTAGTCCTCGGACGGGCTCCACTCCTCGGACTCGTTGGTGGTGGTGGCAAGGTTGAACGCTTGCTCCAGACCCACGAGGTCGCTGGATGGACGGAGACTCTCGAAGGACTGGCTCTCCTTCTGAAGCTGATCTTCGGAGTAGGAAACAGCCTTGATGGAAAGTCCGATGCGACGCTCGATCTTATCGACCTTGATGACGCGGGCTTCCACTTCGTCGGCAACCTTAAGGACATCCTTAACCCGCTCCACGTGATCCTCGCTGAGCTGCGAGATGTGGATGAGGCCGTCGATGTCGCCATCGAGGCTGACGAATGCTCCGAAGGAGGCGATCTTGGCGACGGTTCCCTTGACGAGATCACCGACCTTGAACTTGCTGTCGATGTCGGACCATGGGTCGTTATCAAGCTGCTTGATGCCGAGGGAGACACGCTGGTTCTCCTTGTCGATGCTGAGAACAACTGCTTCCACCTCGTCGCTCTTCTTGAGCATTTCGGAAGGGTGATTGATCTTGCGGGTCCAGCTGAGGTCGGAGACGTGGATCATTCCATCGATTCCTTCCTCGAGGCCCACGAAGGCACCGTAGGCGGTGAGGTTGCGAACCTCGCCCTTGATCTCCTTGCCGATTGGGTAACGGGCTTCGATCTCGGACCATGGGTTCTCTTCGAGCTGGCGGACACCAAGGGAGATTTTCTGCTCCTCGGTGCTGATACCGAGCACGACGGCTTTGATCTCCTGATCCAACTCCAGCACGTCCGATGGACGGGTGATGCGCTTGACCCAGGAAAGTTCGGAAACGTGGACGAGACCTTCGACGCCCTTCTCGATCTCGATGAAGGCTCCGTATGGGAGAAGTTTGGTGACCTTTCCGGAAACCTCGGCACCCATTGGGAAACGGGCTTCGATGTCTTCCCAGGGGTTATCGGTCATCTGCTTCAGACCGAGGGAGACGCGCTCCTTCTCGCGATCGACATCGAGGATCTGCACCTCAAGAAGCTGTCCGATACGGAGCATCTCTGAAGGGTGCGCGATGCGTCCCCAGCTCATGTCGGTGATGTGAAGCAGTCCGTCCATGCCCTGAAGATCAACGAAAGCACCGAAGTCGGTGATATTCTTGACCTGTCCCTCGACCTTGTCACCAACGGTGACGGTCTGGAGGAACTTCTGGCGGAGCTCGGCGCGCTCAGCTTCGATGACTTCGCGACGGCTGAGAACGAGGTTCTTGCGGTCGTCATTCACCTTCACGATTTTAAATTCGTAAACGTTGCCGACATACTCCTGCAGATCGCGGGGAGGTATAATATCGACTTGTGAACCGGGGAGGAAGGCCTCCACGCCGACGTTCACCATCAGGCCGCCTTTGACAGCACCTTTGACTTTTCCTTTTACGAGACCTCCGTCTTCGTAAACCTTCATGATCTTTTCCCAGTTCTGCTTGTGGGCTGCCTTCTCCTTGGAGAGGACAATCAGGCCTTCATCGTCTTCGAGACGTTCAAGGAGAACTTCGACTTCGTCACCGACTTCTATATCTTCGTCTTCAAATTCTGAAACGGGGATAGCTCCCTCGGACTTGTAGCCGATGTCGACAACGACGACTTGGGGGCGGATGTCGAGGATCGTTCCGTTAACAATCGATCCTTCTTTAAATTCGCGGAAGTGCTCGTCAATCAGAGCCAGGAGCTCTGTGTTTTGCGGTTCTGCGATAGCGGTATCACTCATAATGTATGGTTGAGGTTGGGTTGGTTTGGTTAATCGTCCAGCCGACTGGTGCCCCTCTGGAAAGAATCAAGCAATATGGGGCGCTGACCTGCTTGATTCTTGGCTTTTCCACTCACTCGAAAACTAAGTCAAGCGAGCAAAAAAAACGCGAATGGCACACTCGAAGGGAGTCGAACCCCTAACCTCCTGATTCGTAGTCAGGCGCTCTATCCAATTGAGCTACGAGTGCTTAATTCGCGTGGCGGGACTCTAGGAAAATTCTCCGACCCGTCAACATCTTAAGGGACTTTTTTTGGAAGACCGAAACATTGGAGCAATCCACCCCCTCACCCCCAGGTAACTCCGTAAAAAATTCATCCCCGCGTCAATCTGAAGACGACGAATATCCGCACAGCCATCGGCCAGTAACTGCGCTTCATTAAACGCAATCTCAGTCACATCGACTCCTACCTTGATCAAGACTGCGGAGCATTAATACTACTGACGCTCGCACGAGCATAAGCCTGCAAGTCATCCACACCTTCTACGGGCAACAATTAGAAATGTATGGCAAGCTCGCCCATAGCGTGGCGGATCGTAGCTCGCGCACCACTTTGCGGAAAGGGAAGAGATGCCCCGGTAACCTGACGTTTAACTTAAGAGACTGTGACCAGTCATTTCCTTCGGCTGCGCCACACCTAGCATATCAAGCAGGGTCGGAGCGACGTCGGCGAGGATGCCGTCCTCTACCTTCCGCTTTGCGGCATCTTCGGCGACATACCAGAGATGGACCAGATTGGTCGTATGGGCGGTGTGCGGGGAGCCGTCGGCATTGATCATAAACTCGCAGTTTCCATGATCGGCGGTGATGAGGAGCTTACCGCCGAGACGAAGGGTCTCCTCGGTCACGGCACGGACGGCGTCATCGATCCGAGTAACTGCTTTCTTCGCGGCTTCCACGACACCAGTATGGCCGACCATGTCGGGGTTGGCGAAGTTGATGATGACGAGGTCGTAGTCCTTCAGGTGCTTGACCACGTATTCTTCGACCTCTTCGGAACTCATTTCGGGCTTCAGGTCGTAAGTTGCCACATCCTTTGGAGACGGGACCACCTTGCGGTCCTCGCCCTTGTTCGGGGCTTCCTCACCGCCGTTGAAGAAGTAAGAGACGTGGGGATACTTCTCGGTCTCGGCGATGCGGAGCTGCTTTTTCCCGGCCTTCGCGGCAACCTCGCCGAGGGTCTTTTTTAGGGTCTCGGGCGGGAAGACGACGGGGCAGGTGTAAGTCTCGTCATATTCGGTGAGGGTGAGGAATTCGACATTCGGGCGGCGACCGGTGAGGAAACCTTTGAACTTAGGACGCGTGAGGAAGGCATCGCAAAGCTGGCGGGCGCGGTCGGCGCGGAAATTGAAAAAGAGGACGACATCACCATCACGCACACGCTTTTGTTCGTGGCTAAAGAAGATCATGGGCGAGAGGAACTCATCAGTCTTTTCTTGCTCATACTGCTGACCAATCGCCTCGCTCGCCAAAATGTCATACTTTGTTCCCTTTCCCCAGACGATGGCATCCCAGGCCAGCTTGGTGCGATCCCAACGCTTATCGCGATCCATGGCGTAGTAGCGGCCGATTACGGTAGCGATACGGGCATTGTATTTGGCTAATTCATCCTCCACGTAGCTCACGTAGCCCTGTCCACCGGTCGGGGAGGTGTCCCGTCCGTCAGTGATGGCGTGGACCATCATATCTTCGCAACCACTCTCGCGGGCGGCCTTGGCCAGGGCGATCAGCTGGTCCTGATGGGAATGCACCCCGCCATCGGAAACGAGCCCGATGAAGTGAAGCCGCTTCCCCTTGGCCTTCGCGAAGGCCTGCTTAAGAGTCGGGACATCCCTCAGGGTGTTCTCCTCGATCGCTTTGTTAATCCGGGTGAGATCCTGGTAAACGATGCGTCCCGCACCTAGGTTCAGGTGGCCCACCTCCGAGTTCCCCATCTGACCGGGAGGCAGACCGACATCCAGGCCGGATGCAGAGAGCGAGCCCTTCGGATAGAGCTCCTCCATCTCGTCATGGAAAGGAGTGTCTGCGAGTTCGACAGCATTGCCGTCCTTCTTCGCGGTTTTCTTCCCTCCGGGATTAACACCCCAGCCATCACGGATTACTAAAACGACAGGTTTGTGAGCCATTGCAGAGCCGTGTTAGGCACAGCCGCCCGCACCATAAAGCGAAAACCAGAAACTGATGAAAATGGAGCGGAAAAAAATTTTGAGAAAGTGGGAACTTTTTTTACCCACTAATGGCAATACCCTGCGACAGTCTCCATTATGAAAATTAAAAACACCCTGCTCGCCGCCTGTCTCGCCCTCCCCTGCTTCGCTCAGGTCGCAGAGATCGCGCCTGCTGAGAAAGAACTCCTGAAGGATCTCAAGCACCCGGTGCATCCCTGCCTCTGGGAAGTCACCGGGAAGGACCTCAAAAAGCCCTCCTACCTCTTCGGCACCTGCCACGTCAGTGATCCGCGCATCACGAACCTTCATCCGAAGGCCAAGAAGGCCTTTGAAAAATCGGATACCGTTTACGGTGAGATTGACATAAAGCCGGAGGATGCCGGAAAGATCGCGATGCTCATGGTGCGAAAGGACGGTAAAACGGTCACCAAACACCTAGGCGAAAAGCGGGCCGCTAAAGTGAATAAGGCACTGAAAGCGGTTAATCCCGCCCTCTCCCTACAGGCGGGATTGGACAACCTGAAAACCTGGGCGGTGGGCCTGACCCTCGCGACCCTGGAGGAGCAAATGAAGGGCGGGAAGGCACTCGATCAGCACCTGCTAGACGATGCCAGGAAAGCCGGAAAAACAACGGCGTCTCTGGAAAGCATCGAAAGCCAAATGGGATGCTTTAACTCTATCAAACCTTCCCACGAACTCCTGATGATCGATTCAACACTCGAGTATCTGGATCAAGCGGACGGTAAAAACCCTCTGGACGAGATCAAGGAAACCTACCTACTGAAGACTCCGAAAGAGATCGGCGACTACGTTAAAAAAAGCATGACCTACACCCCGAATGGGCGGGAGCAGACCGAAGAGGAAAAGGAGCTGACCCAGTGGTTCATCGCCGAATTCCTCGACAAACGAAACATCAAGATGGCGGAGAAAATCGATGACTTCCTCGAAAAGAAATCTGCTCAGTCCCACTTTTTCGCCGTCGGCGCTGCCCACTACACCGGCAACACTGCGATCCAGGATCTGCTGAAGAAAAAGGGGTATCAAATCACCCCTCTCTTTAAAAAATGACCGAGGACGAACAATCCAGTTCCCGATACTGGCCTCTCTCGCGCTTCGGTCCGATCGAGTGATCAGAGCGTAAACTGCCGATTCAGATAATCCGGCGGGACTTCCTCAATGAGCCAGTCTCCGTTTTCTGCTTCGTAGAACTTGAAGCCGTGATCGAGCATCACCTTCGTGGGGATCTCGAGAATGGTGGGCTTGCCCTGACGATTCCCGACCTCATGCGCATCGCGTGGATCAACAAAAAGATGCACGTGGCTGCGCTTCATCTTCTTTAGCCCCTGCTGCTCGATGAGGTCCATCCACCGCGTGGTGGTGCCGTGGTAGAGGAACTTTGGTGGGGGCTTCTCCTCCATCTCCAGGCTGATCGGCACGGAGTGACCCTCATTGGCGCGGACCCGCAGGCCATCCTCCGAGAAGGAAAATCGCTTTTGTGAATTGTTCTCCACCACCCGCTTCAGGAGATCGTGATCGACCGGCTTCTTATTCCGGTTCATCGCCTCAATGAGTTCCTCGACATTTGCCCAGCCCTTCTCGTCCAGAGAGAGGCCAATGCTCCCCGGATCGTGACGAAGGACCAGACTCAAGGTGCGGCTGGTTTTATTCTCAAGCTGGCTCATGTGGGAAGCGGGTGTCGGGTTGTGGGAGATGAAAGTCGAGGAAATCAGTCCCTCGCTCCAACCCCGGTCTTTCGGAGTTTCTTGAGTGCGATCTCCTTCGACAGACCTCCCGCAAAGATGAGTCGCCCGTTTTTTGAAATGTGAAATTTGTTCCTGAGCAGGCCATCTTTGTAAAACAAGATACTTTGGTCACCGTCTTTCATACCACCTCCGAGCTTGCTTAAAGTCTCAACTTTCTCCCCGACCTTAGAAAAAGAGATCCTCTCAGCTTTCAACGGGTAAATCTCAGTCACGATGTAGTGAACCAAATCACCACGGACCTCCACAGTGGCGAGAACAGCGTAGTCCGCTTTGGCAATCGCTTGATCTAATGTTGGCATCCTGAAACCGCGAACTTCACGACGGAAATCCTCTTCGTTGAGGGGGCGTAAACTCGCCTTGATTCTCTCAATCTCGTCCCGAACCAACCGGAGCGGGAGGTCCTTCTGCTTGAGGAGATAGCCAGCATGGATGCTCATCATCCCCGGTTCACTGGCCGGAGACCCCCGATAGAAGTGAATGTGCTGCCGAGCAGTCGCGCCGGTTACCGGGTCCCCAATGCCATCTCCTACCTGATAGAAAAATTCGACATTACTTCTCAGCTTGTGGATTTCCGTGATGGTCTGAAATCTCTTACCTTGCTTGTCCTTCACCTCGGTTAGGACGATCACGGTGCTCCTCCTGATGCGATTCTTGAGAGACGAGACGTTTGAATCACCTCCGCTCTCTCCAGTGATGCGATCGATACGCAGGAGAAGATTCTTGTCCTGTGAATCGCTCAGATCACGGATTTCGCGGCGGGCGTCGTCAAACTTAATCACGAAGTAAGCAGCGACCAGAAATAGGACCGAAGAGCCAATGCTCCAGAAAATTTGCTTCCCCCGCTTTCCTTCTTTTTCCTGTGTCTTCATCACTCAGCAGTTGTTGTCCACTTCTCCCGCCAGTCTTCGGAGAGCCGTTGCGGGCGGCCTTCGGGCATCTGGACCATGGCGAGGGCCTGCCGACAGGTGACGAGCGGGCGGTCCTCGCCTTTCCGCACCATGGTGAATTCGCACCAAAAGCGGGCGCGCTCGACCTCGGCGAGGTGGCCGTGGAT
>CALBVA010000230.1 GCA_937969125.1 uncultured Verrucomicrobiales bacterium
CAACATCGGTCTTCGCTGCGGAGAGAAGCGGCGAACCTGCTGCGGGACGAGGATCATAACTGGCATTCGCAATGTCCACGCGCACGAGCATGATGTCCGCGACAGCCTCATCGAAGCCGCTGGCCACCGATCCTTCGGTAGCGGCGAGCACCACGTCGGAAGGTAGTTCATTCGGAATGTCGGTGGTCATGTTTTCAAAGACCGCCGTGTCTCCCGCTGCCGAGTCACCCGTCACTTCAATGAGATCCGGGAAGGCAGTCGCCACTCCGTTGTAGATGCGACCCGCGAAGAAATCATCGATCTTAAACGCACGATCTCCTTCGTTATCACCGATGAAGGTGAGATTGGAAATGGTGGGTGCCGATTGGAAGTCATTGGCATCACCTTTGTCATTGCCATCCCACTCACCGCCGTGGTCGCTGTCGTCCACCGTATCTCCGGCACTATTAGTGCCACTGGAGTTTTGGAGAACAGCAATGAACTGCATGTTTCCAGTGTAACCTTCATCAAGGTCGAAGCCGTCGTCCTTACAGAAGGCGACGAGGCCATTTTTAATGTTTGCGGTGCCACCGAAGAATTCGATGCCGTCATCGCTGTTCGCGAAGACCTCGATAAATTCCAAAGTCGTCCCACTTCCGACACCGCCCAGAGTGAGTCCGTTGACCTCTTTGTTCGACTCGAACTCGTAGCCACCGTGACGGATGGAAACGTAGCGGAGAGTGCCGCTGGAATCAGCATCATCGCTACCGCCATACTCGATGATGTCAGTCCGTCCGTCATCGTCGCCGTCCGGGGAAAAGGCGGGTGCGAAACCCTCGATCTCATTCTCACCGATGAGACTTGCTGCTCCAGCAGCGGAGTAATTATAGGTCCGGGCCTTTCCCAAAATGACCACACCACCCCAAAGACCACGGTCGAAGCGGGTGGGATTTACCATCACTCCATCCCCATCAATATCAGTGGCGCGAGCGGCCTCGAGTTCGCGAATGGTGGTGAAATTGATCGGGGCGTTCTTGGTGCCCTCGGCGATGATCTTCCCGCCCCGGGTCACGATCACGGAGCCGAATTCATCATCCGCCTTGCTACCGGGCGTTCCCGCATCCGTGAAGGTGGAGTAAACAGTGACTCCAGCCTCGATGGTCAAGGTGACCCCGTCATCAACGAAGACGGGCCGGGTGAGAATGTAGTTAGATCCGGCGGTCCAGGTGGTATCGGTCGTCACTTTATAGACTCCATCGTCAGCGGTCTCCGCGCCATCAGTATCGACAAAGGTCACTCCGTTCGCGCCGGCCGTGGCATCAGCTTCTGCGATCACATCGACATCAGCCGGGGTGAGCCCGGTAAGGGTGAGAAAGGAGCCGGGTGCGGCCTGTGCCACCTGGGCTAGCCCCAGCGCGGTGACTGCGGCAGTGAGTGAAAATCTGTTCCTGTTAGACTTCTTTTTCATAGTGGTATGGTTCGTGTATCAGAGTGAATTGCCCCCGTATGGAGATCATGATTTCACCTCAGACGCTGCGTTGATACTCACTCCCCGACCGCATCAGGAACGAAGTTTCGTGACGTCTATGTCACGTGACAAATCCGTCAAAATTCAATCTTCCCTTCGAGAGAGATGGTCCGCCCGGAGTCCCGGACATCGAAGGTTTCATTGGCAAAATCTGTCCCACCTCCTTCAAAGAACACCTTTGTTTTAGTATCGAAGATATTCTTAACCGTGAGGCCGAGACTCACATCGAGTTCATTCCAAGTGAATTTCTTCTGAATGTTAAAATCGAAAGTTTGATAGGATGGCGTGATGACATTGGCGTCTGATTCCCGAATCCGGAGGAAGAGGGCATTTTCCCCGGTAAAGTTATAGACGAGGTTCCCACTCCATCCGGTTTCCTCATTCTCATAGCCGAGGGAAAGATTGAGAATGTGCTCCGGCTGATTGGGATACTGCAAATCCACCGGCTGGAATCCGCCAACCCCGGTATTAATCTCGGCGACGAGTTCGGCATCGATGAAGGTGTAATTTCCCTTCAAGGTGAAGGGGGCAAATTCGCCGATTTCGAACTCCAGCTCCACCCCCTTCAGCGTGCCCTCTTCGGCATTTTGGAAGCCGATGAATTGCTGCGAACGACGGACTACCGAGATGATGGGATCTTCCAGATGTTTGTAGAATGGCGCAAAGGTGATACGCGAATCCGGCGTGATGTCCCACTCAAAGGTAAGGTCAAAATTGGTGATGGTGGTATCACGCAGCGCGAAGTCACCGCGACGCTCGAAGCCGGTATCCTGCTCGATGGACTTCGCGGGGAGGAACTCGAAAAAAGTCGGACGGGCCACAGTCCGGGAGAAGAATCCGCCCACCCGGAACTGATCATCATTGAAGGATCGCTTCAGGTAGAGACTGGGGATGTTGGTGACATTGGTGACTTCTCCGCTCTTATTCGCAGTGGTCGAAAGGTTCAAGGGAGCGGGCAGGGTGAAGAAGCCCCGTGTCTCTTCTTCGCGACGCAGCCCGGCTCCCACTGTGTAATCACCCCAGTCCAGCTCGCCCTTTAGGTAGAGAGCAAGGAGGCGTGAGTTGCCATCGAAGTTTCGGACTTCCAGGGCATTGCCATCTTCCAAGGTGATCCCGTTTTGGCTGCCATCAGTGCCATTCGGGAAGAGGGCGGGATTCAGCGGGATCTGAGTTCCGAGGCCTCCGGGTTGGTAGAGGATTTCATCCGGGAGGTCATTGGCATCGATGATGTATCGCTGGCCGCGGGACTCACGTTTCTTCCGTGATGAGCGGAAGCCGGCCCCGAGGCGAAATTCATCCCTCTCACCGAGTTTGAAGGGCATGATGGCATCGGCATACATCTCGGTAGTGACCTCCTGAATGCGCTGATTCAGAATTTCTGACACAAGAGCACCGGGGCTGTCTCCGGTGTATTCGACATTCCCGAGAGTCGGGACCTGGCCGAGTTCCGGCTTGTAAATGGGTACATTGGCGAGAGCTGACTCGCGGATGGTATCGAGGAACCTCTCCAGGCCAGCCCCGAGAATCATCCGTGCCCGCAACTCATTCGCGACCTGATCGAAGGATGGATCTGTAAGACCGAGGTTGAAGGTATTATTGAGACTCCCCGCTGCCTCCAGAAGTGGATCACCAGATGGAGCAAGGCGCGGATCAGCAAAGTCCAGGACACCATATCGCAACGAGGTGGAATAAGGGCGGGATTCCGAGGAATTGTTTCGCGTGAACCCCCAGTCCACCTTCAGACCATCTTCCCAGAGTTCATGCTCTCCGCTGAACTGAAAAAGTTCGAGATCACGGATCGTGGTATCCGTCTGCCAGACCTCACCCTTATAATAAGCATCCGCCCCATATCCCGGGACAGCCGGGCGGACGCCGGGGATGGCAGGCAAACCATCACGCGCGACCCGGCTGGCAAGAACACCAAAATTAATGCCATTTGCCTGATCCACGATATCGCGCTGGAGCGAGAAATTATCCTCCGCGACGTGCTTACGAAAGTAACTTGCGCGGATTTTATGACGGTCCCCGACCTCCAGTTGACCAGAGAGGAAGAGCCCCCAATCCACCTCGCTGGAGAAATCATCCTGCACCCAGGAGCGCTGAATGCCCGGCCGGGAGCGGACGCGGTTCAACTGCATCCGGTCCTGCTCCGAGCGACTGACCGAAGCCACGATTCCGAGACGAATGTCCTCGCTGAGTTCAAAGCGGTCCCCGTAAGTGATTCCAAATTTTTGAGCAGGACGTGGGCTGGATTGCCGACCCAGAAATCGAGTCTGCGATAGCAACCGATCCCAGGAAGCAGCGGCCTGCAGATCCGGCACATCACTTCCGGAGCCTCCGCTGAAATTCCCATCGGCATCGAAGATTTCACTGCGCGGGACGGGATTATCGATGTCTCCCAAAAAGCCGATGTCACGGCGACTGCGGATGAAGCCGCCTTCCAGATTGCTGTTCCACCCGAGTCCGTAGCTCAGTTTCAGAAAGCGCTCCTCCGGCATCGCGAGCGTTTGGATATTGATCGCGCCGCCGCCGAAGTCCCCCGGCATGCTGGCATCATAGACCTTTTTCACGCCGATCCCTTCCAGCACCGAAGTGGGGAAGAGGTCCAATTGCACCGCCTTTCGGGATGGGTCCGCCGAGGTGATCGCACCATTATTAAAGCTCGTAGTAACGTAGCGGTCGGCGAGCCCTCGGACCACGGCATATTTCCCATCCACGATGTTAGCTCCGGAGACACGTCCCACCGCATCGGCAGCATTAGACACCGACTGCTTCACAAAGTCATCCTTCCCGATGCCGCTCACGAAGCTCGCCCCCTGAGCATTTCCGAGCATCACCACGCCGAGCGGATCTTCCTCGTAATCCAGAATGACATCCCGTGCATCTAGTTCGTATTCGCCATCGGCCAGCTCCACCGGCTTCAGTTCCATCGAGATCCGCACCTTCGTCACACCCTCCGGCTTGATCTGGAGGACCTCCACCTTCGTCTGATAGGCTGGCTTCAGCAACTCCATCGACACCCCCTCGGCGGGAAGGCCAGCGACCTGAAAGGAACCATCACTCCCCGTCCGCGTCTGGAATCCCCCCACCTCCGGGAAGATCAGAATCACTCCCGAAATCCCCTGCCCCTCCTCGCCGAAGATCACACCGGAAACTTCACCCGGTCCATTCCCAGCCTTCTGCACTGTCTCATTTTTCTCCGGCAGAACACCCGCATCGCGAACTTCCTCACCGGGTAGCACATTGAGATCCTCCACCGACTCCCCTTCCGGGTCCGCTGGGTCCAGCGGAACAGGCGCTGCCGGAATCTCGGGCAGCTCGATTTCCTCCTTCTTATCCGGATCTAACAATCCAGCCCGCCCCAACAAACCCGAAACCTCCGAAACAGCTTCATCTTCCGCAATCAAAGGATGAATTAAAACAAGCCCCCCGAGCGGGAGGGTCCAGAGGTAAAACTTGAGCATAATGCAGGTGAGGAGAAGAAAGCCGCCCCTCCACGCAATCAGAAGCCCGTCATTGTCACGGAGTCGTCACAATCGAATCGATCATGAACCATCTGCACAGATTTCTCGCGAGACAGTCACCGACCTCCTAAGCTCACCGCAGTGAAACTCCTCGTCTTCCTCCTCTCCGCCCTCAGCACCCTTGCTGAAACCATCGTCGTCATCGACCCGGGACATGGCGGCACCATCGAAAAAAACCGCTCCGATGGCACTCAAAAAGGCGACGGTGCCTCCTGGAATAATGCCACCGCTCATGGCGGCCTCCTTGAAAAAAATCTCTGCTTGGAATACGCGCAGGAAATCAAAAAAAACCTCGCCGACGATCCCCGTGCAAAAAAACTGGGAGCACGTGCAGTCCTCACCCGCGAGACCGACAAGCACATCAGCTCGATGGGCCGCGCCGCTGTTGCGGTGGAAAATTCCGCCCGCATCTTTCTCAGCCTCCATTTTAATGCCTCCTCAAACGGTTCAGCGGAAGGGACCCGGGGATACATTGTCTCCAAGGATCACCCGCACTGGGAATACATGCACTTCCTGAATCCCTACGCCGACCGCGACCGCGCCTTCAGCGAGCGAGTGGTGAAGGAAGTGGCTACCGCGCTGAAACCCTTCGGTGGTGATCCTAAAAAAGCCTCGACCCGGGGCGACAGCAAACACGACGGCGGTCACCTCAAGGATGGCATCCGCACCCTCGGATTTGCCCGACAAGACACCCATCTTTTTCAGGCGGTCATCATGTTATTAGAAGTGGAGTTCATTGATAACCCGAAGGTCGCAAAGTGGCTCCTCGGCGAAGAAACCCGTGACACCGCCCGCCAGGCCGTCGCCAAGGCAGTCGTCAAAGCGATTTGCGACCACCTCGAAACAGACCAAGCTCCCGCCGCTCCCCGCAAGGCACGATAACACCATGCCTGATCAACTCACCCTCACCGCGAAGGCCCTCCATCTCGACGGCTACCAACGCCACATCTTCCTCTGTGCGACTCCCACCGAAGCGAAGTGCTGCGCCTACGATGAAGGAATGGCCGCCTGGAAATTCCTAAAATCCCGCCTCACCGAGCTGAAGCTGGCCGGCCCACAGGCCCTCGTCCATCGTAGCAAGGCCGACTGTCTCCGCATCTGCACCCGTGGCCCCATCGCAGTAGTTTATCCAGATGCCGTTTGGTATCATTCCTGCACTCCGGAAAATTTGGAGCGTATTATCCAATCCCACCTCATCTCCGGAGAAGTGGTGGCAGACCTACAAATCACGGCGGAATAGACCGGTCTTTTTTCCCGCCATCGTCGCCGTCATCTCTTTGCGAAAATAAGGCACTTTCATCCCGAGCGGAAAGGCCGCATCTCTCAGCCAACCCAGCCAACGATGGTCAGACTGGAAGAAGGGCGTAGTCCAGCGGGTCGCGAATTGATAAAAGCCCACGTGCTTCTTCCGGCGGCGCGTATATTCCGCCAGCCCTTCTGCGAGCGGGAGTTTCTCAAGGCAACCCGCCAACACCGCAGCATCGACAAGGGCCAGATTGATCCCCTGCCCTAACTGCGGACTGAGAGCATGCGCGGCATCACCCAGCAAGGCCACCCGGTCCCCATGCCAGTGCTTCATCCGGACATCGTGATACACCGCCCGCTGAAGTTGCGAGAAGCACTCGACCTGCTCCAGAAACTCCTCCGCCTTCGGAACCAGCCGCAGGACATCCGCCTTCCATTCCGCGAGAGTCTGCAGCTCCTGATCCAGCCGAATGCTCCAGAAAAGACTGAGTAAGTCTGAGTCCGTGCCTGTCGGCAGAAACCCACACAACTCCCGCGTGCTTCCGACACATTGCCAAAGCTGGTCACGCTGAAAGCTCTCCGTCCGCTGGCCTATAAACCAAAGGGCGCCCCAGGGATAGGCATCCACCCGCGCGGGAATGCCGGACTGATCACGCAGCCGTGAACGCGCACCGTCACAAACCAGCACCAAATCATAGGGACCGTGCCGCCTCCCTTCAAGATCCTCCAGCCATCGCTGATCATTCTCCAACGACATCGAGACCATCTCAGCACTCCATCGCACTTCCGCCCCGGCCGAATTCAGCGCTCTCAATAAAATCCTCAACAGAGAAGTCCGATGCGTCCCCAGGCCAAAGAGACCCTCCTCCAGCTCCGTATAGTCCAGATCCAGGAGGACTTTCCCCTTCCGCGTTCGGCAATACAGCCCGGTGATCTTCTGCGTCACCGCCAGGACCTCATCCTCCAATCCCAGCTCCCGCAGCACCGCCAGCCCGGTCGGCTGTAAAAGAAAGCCCGCACCCACAGCCAACTCCTCCGGCGCGCGTTCGAAAAGCGTGACCTCATGCCCGGCCCGAGCCAGGAAAATCCCCGCCGCCGGTCCGGCAGTTCCCGAACCCACGATGGCAATGCGGTAAGGCATGGCCGACTCTACCGAAAGAGATCTCCACAATTGCATAAAAAAAACCCTCTTCCTTGTCGCTCAGTGCGCCTTTAATAAGTCCGCATGCTCATCGCCTTCAACAAGCCCTGGGGAGTTCTCAGTCAGTTCAATGCCAACCCCGGTGACGAAGGCCAGCGCACGCTGAAGGAATTCGACTTTCCGCCGCGCTGCCTCCCTCTGGGTCGGCTCGATATGGACTCAGAAGGATTGTTGCTCTTTACCGATGAAAAGAAGTTGGAGGACCGCCTTCTCAATCCTCGTTTTCAGCATCGGCGGCGTTATCTCGTCCTCGTCGAAGGAGTCCCGGAGCAGGCCGCCATGACCAAACTCCGCAGCGGCACCCTCATTATTAAGGGTCACAAATGCCTGCCCTGTCGCGCAAAAACCCTGAAGCAAAATCCCGGCATTCCCGATCGCGACCCGCCGGTCCGCGTCCGTCAAAAAATCATCGATACCTGGATGCGACTCGAACTTCGCGAAGGAAAAAACCGGCAAGTCCGTCGCATGACCGCTGCCGTTGGCCACCCTTGTTTACGACTGATGCGGGAGGGTATCGGCGCACTGCCACTAGGCGATCTCCCCATCGGGACATGGAAGGAATTGAACGAAGAAGAACGCGCAGCCGTCTTCGCACGTTGAGACCAATGAACAAGAAAACGATCTTCTGGCGCATCGCTCTTGCCACGATCACGGCCCTCGTGATCGCAGTCACCGTAATCCGCAATACCGGTCCGAAGGTGGGCTTTGTGCATCGGGTCTCAATGATCCCCCACTTCGACAAACTCGGTCACTTCTTCCTTATGGGCCTGATCTCAATGTGCGCGGTCGTGGCCTTTACCTCATCAAGCAAGCCTGCATCTCTCAAGCGATCCCTCGGCATCATGAGCGCGGTCATGGCCCTTAGCCTCATCGAGGAGTTCACCCAGCTCGCCTTTCCTTCGCGTACGTTTTCCTACCTGGATGTCACCGCCAGCGTGGCCGGAATTTTCACTTTGGGAATGATTGGCCACCTCATCAGTCGGCAGATTTCCGCGCCCGCATGAAGCCGTCAATCATGCCCCACGCGACTGCCGAGAGCATGGTGCCAATGACATAACCGGCGACCGCTGGCCAAAGCCCGATGCCAAAACCGAGACTGAAGAGCAGGACCCCGAAAGGATTCACCAACCAACAGGCCACATCAAAGGCCAAGGCCGAAGTGGTAGTGACTTCGAAAAGAATCCGGGAGCCAAAGACGAAAGCCAGCGGTACCGCGAGACCGGAAAGTAGGGTCACTAGACCCATGGCGCGTTCGGAGGGGAGGATTTTCATCTGTAAAGTTTCCCCATGTTTCAACGGATAGGGCTTATTGGACGGAACGGACACAGGGTGCACTTCCAACCAATCCAGTCACGCCGAAACACGAGTGCTCCGAGGGCATCTCGGGATGTTGAACATCTGCTGCTCATTCAAAGGTCTTCGATTGTTGCGCAAACACCGATGGCTCGCTGAAGACCCGGACACTGCTCCCAATTAGCAAAACCGGAATCTCCTGAGAACCAAATCCACTGAAGAGCTGCAAGGAGAGCTTCTTGGTCACCAGGACTAAGACCCTCCATCTTCGAAGGTAACCAT
>CALBVA010000231.1 GCA_937969125.1 uncultured Verrucomicrobiales bacterium
GTTGAGCAGTCCGGCTCCGACGGAGATCTCGCCCATGGAGGAGGTGGTGAAGAAGAGCTTTCCATCGCCCGCTTTTCGCCCGCTTTGCCAAGCGAGGTGGCATTGGCCGCTGGCGGGAAGGAAAGCGCGATGGAGGTCACCGACGACGGCTGGACGTGTGGTGAGGCTCGGATCGAAGGCGGCAGATTCCGGAAGACCGTTCAGCTCGATGGGCACGACTGCTCCGCCAGAGACAGTGAAGTGAACGCTGTTCCATTCAGCAGATTTACGGATGGGAGTGACAAAGGCGAAGTCGATGGGGAAGGCCCCCTCTTTTTGAAACTCGAGCGCGTAGCCTTGATCGACGAGCTTGAGTCGATAGTCCGGAGTAGCGAGAGCTTCGGTGGGCGCGGCACGGCCGCTCAGAATTTTAAGGGTGGTGGGCTGGGTCACGACAGCCTGTCCGATGAGACGGAAGGTGGCCGAGCCGCCTTCGGGATCGATGCTTCCGACGAGGCGGGCTTCGCGAAGCTCCGCCGGAGCGGACTGGGCACCGGCGCGGGCGAGATTGACGGCTAGTTCAGCGCGGGAGGCGGTGGCGAGCTGGAGGGTGGCGGGATCTCCCCCGGAGTTCTGATCAATGAAGCCAGTCGCGGTGATAAGCTTTTGGCGAAGGTCATCCGAGCGGGTAAGGGTGTGATTGGCAGTAAAGCCGGTAGTCTGATCCGGACCGAAGGTGGTGAGGGAAAAGTTCCCGGGGAAAGTAGGATCTTTTCGCATCGTGACGACGGTGACTTTGAAGATCTGCTTGAGGGGATCGAGCGGAGTGAAGTCGATGAAGCGGGTCTCGCCCTCGCGACGGATGGACCAAGACTTCATCATGTCGCTTTCGACGCTGAGGATGGGCGCATTGCCGATGATTTCTAGCGAGAGGGTGTCGGCTTCTCCCTGAAGAACGGAGAAGGAGAGGCTGAGTTTTTCGGTGATCACCTCGGGCGTGAGGGAGGCGGTGGCCACGACCTTCGCGCTGTAGAAGAGCGGAGTTTCCGGCTTCTGATGCGGGGTTTCAATGATGACCTTGCCGGGTAGCGGCGAGGGTTGAATCTGGAGAGGTGGCTCTTCTGCGCCGAGAAGCGAGAACAGAAAGAGTGGGATGAAGCGGGCGAGTTTCATAAGAGAGAGCAATGATTATTTAGCGGCCTCCTGGATCATTTGATGGAGATCGCGGAAGCGGGAATCCTTGGCAAAGGACGGCATGAGGTAGTTGGCCTCGAGTTTGAGCTGCTTCAGGTCCACGCGTTCACCGACGGGGCTGCTGCGTAATTTTTCGGCGAAGAGGGCGGCTACTCCGGCCAGGCGAAGACTTGGATTGGCCTCGCGGAAGGAAGCGGCTTCCGGCTCGTAGGGAATGGTCCAGATGCGCTCGACCATGCGGCCAGTGGCAGTATCGAGAAAACGAACGGAGACGGTGCCCACCTCCCCCTGCCCTTCCGGGAGAGCTTCGAAGTGATAGAGTGCCACACCGCTTTCCTCGGCGGCCATCTCGGCAGCATCGACGGAGTCATTGCGGAAGTCCTCTTTCTTCAGTTGGTGTTTTTCGTAGCCGTAGAGCTTGAAGCGGGAGACGCGGTCGGGATTGAAAATGACCTGCACTTTTACATTCTTCGCGGCGGGGCGGAGGGCTCCGGCGATCTGGCGGGCGAATCCGGAATCCGCATCTTCAGGTCGATCGAGAAAGTAATACCTCCCGTCTCCTTTCTTTGTAAGGGCGCTGAGAATTTCGTCATTCAGCCCGTCCGCGCCGACGCCGCAGGCATCGAAGGCGACCCCGGCCTGGCGCATGGATTCGATTTGGCGGGCGAGATTCTCCGGAAGAGCATCGCCGAGGTTAGCGGCGCCATCGGTGAGGAGGATGATGCGGTTTTGGGCACCTTCGACGAACTGCTGCTGGGCCATTTCCAGGCCGGTGGCGAGGGCGAGTTCGAGATTGGTCCCACCTTCGGTGAGCGGGTGCGAGACGATCTCGACGAGCTTTTCACTCTGGTCGCCCTTGACCCGGTGAGCGAGCAGGCGCGGAGTGCGAGAGAAACCGACGAGGGTGATCTCATCCTGAGCTTGCAGTTGTCCCGCGAGGAGGGCGAAAGCGCGTTGCACGCTCTCAGCACGATCCGCGCGCTCCATCGAACCGCTCTGATCGAGGAGAACGGTAAGCCGAAGTGGCGTGGCGGCATTGCGACCCAGCGCAGCGGTGCTCAAGGCGACCCGCATGAAATTCCGCTGCTGCATGAAAGGGTGACTCCCCTGCTCAATGACACAGTCGATCTTTTCCGCCAGGGTGGGGACGGAATCACCATAAGAGAGGGCATTAACAAATTCCTCCGGGCGGACTTTCGCAGCCTCGGGCCACTTGCCGGAATCGAAGGAGGATTTGGCGAGCTTGAAGGAGACATCGCTGACGTTGAGGGAGAAAGTGGAATCAGTTTTCCGGGCGGTGGAGATTTCCAGCGCGGCGAGTTCGGCGGGGCTGAGGTCCTTTTTGGCAGTCTTTCTGGTCGCCTGAATGATCGCTTCGACCACGTCGTGGTTGGTGGAAGTGTTTCGGACGATGAGGCTCTTTGAGTCAGGCGAGAGGGTCACCGAGGCACCGGCGGGGAAGGCAACACCGTTCGCCTTTAAGAGGCTGGTGAGATCCTGCGAGGGCTGGGACGATTGGTCCGTGGGGGCGAAGGCGTCAGTGTCACTTTTTTCAAAACTGTTCAGCAAGGCCCCAAGTGATGTCTGGAAGTTTTCCGGGACAGCAAAGCGTCTTTCTTCCAGCTTGGGTTCGGCTTCCGATGATTCGGAATCTTTCGGAGGAACCGCAAGTTCCCATGCTTTATCGACCTTCAATAGCATCTCAGCCCTAGTCTGATCATACGCAGCACGGTAATAGTCTGACTTGATAGCTTCAGCACGCTCCATCCAGCGACGGGCAGCTTTGTTGTAGGGGTCGATACGAAGAACGTCTTTAAATTCCTCCTCCGCTTTCTCGTAGAGACCGAGGTCGTAGAAGCCCTCGCCTTTGTAGAGCGAACGGCGGATTTTATCGATCTTCTCAGCATGTTCGGATGTAAGGGACGGATTGCCCCGGATGGGATCGTCAAGGTATTCCAGACTCTTCTCAGCGTCCAAATTCCCCGGATCCAGTTTTTCGACCTCAGTGAGGAGCTCCCTCGCCTCATCGTATTTTCCAGCCCGCCGATGAAACTGGGAGAGAGCCAAGGCTCCGTCGGCGAGGTGCTCTGTGATCACCTTTTTCCGCTCTGCGGTGGCGGTGCCAAGAGGAAGGGCTGCATTGGCCTCCCGGTACTTTTGAACGGCGGTATCGTAGTCGCCTTCGGAGTAGGCTTTGCGA
>CALBVA010000232.1 GCA_937969125.1 uncultured Verrucomicrobiales bacterium
CAGGCCGCCCTCTACTTTCAGGCTGCCAATCTCTCCCGTCTTCAGGAGTGGACCAAATCCGCCGTTCTCCTTGATAAGTTCCTCGCAACCTATCCGAAACCGGCTTCTAACCTGTATTATCCTTTCGCTCTCTTTGATCGGGCGAACTGCCACTACGCTGTGGGTGGACGTGAGGAGAATCAAAAGGCTCTCGACCTCGTCACCCGCGTTGAGAAGGAATTCCCCGGAGTTTCTATCATGGAGAGTAACTTCTCCCTTAAGGGCAATATTCTCCAGAGCATGAGCAAGCCCGAAGAGGCTGAAAAATACTACCTAATGGCTCACGAGCTCGCTGAGCAGAAGAAGAACGACCTCGTTGCCGGCGAGACCCTCTTCTACCTCGTTGCACTCATTGGGCCTGAGAAGATCGGTAAGCAGGACAATCCCCGCGTGGCCGAGTCCGTTCCTTACTACACCAAGTTTTGGGACAAATATGGTGCTGACTCTCCCTTCAAGGCGAAGGTCGCTGTCGCCGGTATTCCAGGTATGAAGAAGATCGGTAAGCTCGATGAAGCACTTGAGCGCCTTCAGGGTGTCATTGCTGATATCGCCAAGAGCCCAGGAACTCCCGGGCTGGAGGAAGCCATCGGCTCCTATACCGACGCCTACCTCGAATCTCACACTCCGCTGGAGCTAAAGGATCACTACTACGCCTTTCCGCGTATCGACTCCCGTGACATGGCCACTCGCGCTCTACTGCGTGTCGCGGTCATTAGCGTCTTCGAGGACCTCGTTGTTAAAGGAAGTAAAGCCAAGGATCCGGAAGCCGTTCGAAACGCCGAGGCCATGATCCAGGTGCTCTTCGAAGAGCTCCGCACCGCTTTCGATCCGAAGGATCTGACCAACTTCATCTTGGTGAAGGTCGGAAACTTTATTCGTAAGACCTCCCAACCTCTCACCGCCAAGGTGTATTTCGAGGAAGCTCTTAACCGTGAAAAGGATCGCTCACACCGTTTCCCGGCTCTCTTTGGCTTGGCGGATGTCCTTTCAAAAGGAACCAGCGCCCAGAAGTCTGAAGCCATCGTTCACCTTAAAAAAGTCATCGCTGACGCGGAGGATATCGGTGATAAGGAGCAGGCTCTCTATCTCATGGCCAATATCCACGCCGAGAACGGTAACTGGTCCGAGGCTGCCCAGTCTGCCGAGACCTACCTAAAGGCGAAGAATCCTTCCTACCGTGAGTATCGTATCCAGGCTCGTATGCTCTTGGCTCAGTCTTATGACAAGGCCGGGAAGAATGAAGATGCCATCGCTGTTTACTTCCAAATCTGGGGAACCTCCATGGGGGCCATTGAATACTCCGCGCCGGCCATCAAGCGCTGGATGGAGATTCTCTGGGACCGCAACGGCTCCAACCCGAGTGGAAAGAGCGACCGTCAATTCGCCTATGAAAAGGGCTACAGCTACATCAAGTCCACCAGGGAGGCTGTTAAGAAGGCCACTCCGGAAGGTAAGAAGATGTGGGATGCTGTTCAGGCCCTCGTGACGGAATACGAGGCCCGGAACGATACCACCAAGGTAGAGGAGAAGGAAAAGTAAGAGCTTAGGAAACGAGAAACACGAATCACGATACCATGAAAAACATTCTGACAGCAGCCCTTGCACTGACCGTTTCCCTCGGAGTCACCACGGCTTCATTCGCTCAGGCCAAGCAGCCCAACCCCGTTAAGGGGCAACCTCGCGTTCTGCTGGTGACGGCTGATGACACTTTTTCCGGATACATCGTTTCAGCGAACAAACGCCAAATTCTCTGGAAGGAAACTGCCAACACCACCGTGCGCCGGAAGGCGAGACTATCCACGACGAAGGTTTATTTCACTGAACCGGTGGAATTTACCGAGGCCATGGAGCTCTTTAAGAGCCGAAATTACAAGGACGCCCGGGATAAGTTCAAGAGCTGTGCGGCACTTTACAAAAAGGTCCGTGAAGTCCCCGGGAATTTCTCAACTCTCGCTGGTTTCTATGAGCTGGAGTGTCTCCGGAAGACCGAGAATCTTGAGGAGTTGATGAACCTTGCGGAAAATTACGATCCGGAAAATCTCCTGCACCAGTTCCACAAGATTCAGTATGAGATGTATGGTGTTTTCTGGGATGCGGTCCGTCAAAAGGGGTGGACCCGTCTTGACGCCATTGCGAAAGATGAGGAGTGGCTGAACAAGAAACTTCCCGGAAACCTCCGCGCACAGATTGCCTACTGTCACGGACTCGCTCTGGAGGGGATGAAGAGGCCGGTTAAAGCTCTGAATGCCTACAACACGGCTTTCGTTGCTGATTTCGCGGCATCCGAGAACATTACGCGGAAGTCGGCTCTGAATTGTATGCGCATCATTCTGGACCACGAGGATGTGAAGACAGCCATCCGTCTTTACCCTACCGAGGATTATAGCGATGATCTGAATGGCGCCTTTCTGATTAAAGAGGGGACCGCATTGGTGAAGCTCTGGGACAAGACCCTCGGCTCCGGTGACCCGCTTCCCGAGAAGTATAAAGCCTTCCTTAAGTATCCTCCGAAGAAGAAGTAGCTCATCGAATGATGATCACCTTTTCAAAAGCGGCTCCGGACATGGAGCCGCTTTTTTGTTGGAAGAGGGCTTGAGGGTGGAATGTTTCATCCCTGCCATCTTTCTTCTGGTGCTGGTGTTGGGCGTGCTACCCAAAATTTGAGCCACCTGTTATGAGAGTTCCCGGCGTTAACCGGGTTTTTGATTTTTATGAAAAGAAAAAGACATAGCCCATAGCAGATGGTCAAAAAGCGCTGCCACGTGACACTTGCTCCCTCCTCCGCGATTTCGTATCTCTTTGGCGTGCCCGGAATAGTTTACTTTGATCTAGAGACGCAGCGAAGCTTTGGAGATGTGGGCGGCTCTACGAATAAGGATAAGATGGGCATGTCCGTGGGGGTGACCTACTCCACTGAGACCGGACAATACCACATCTTCGATGAGTCAAACGTGGAGGATATGGTGGATCAACTCATCAAGGCGGACCTCGTGGTGGGTTACAATCACGTCCAGTTTGATTACCCCGTCCTCCAGGCCTACACCATTTACGACCTCGTCAATCAGACCATCAACTGCGACATGATGATGGATATCGAAGGGGTGCTTGGTCATCGGCTGAAGCTCGATGCCATCGCGGCCGCCAGTCTGAATTCTGGAAAGACGGCCGACGGGCTCGATGCCCTGAAATGGTGGCAATTGTATAAAAAGACCGGCGACGCGGAGCACATGATGAACATCGCGGAGTATTGCTGCTACGATGTGAAGGTCACAAAGGAGGTTTATGAATACGGCCTCGAGCACGGTCTCGTGAAATACAAGGACCGCAGCGGGAACCTCCAGGAAGTCGAGGCGACCTGGAAGAAGTAGCGCCGGGGCTGGTGATCAATCTGCACCCGGAGTGGCGACACGGAAGAACATCTTATCAGCCGTACCGCTGTAGGTGATGGAACGGAGGACAAAGTCTGCCCCCAGGGAGGAGGCGCTGTCTTCCACGCTGATCTCATCGGTCACCCAAGTGTCGAGATCAGCGCTTCGCTGACCGACAAGCGTGTAGGTCGGGTCGCTGATGCGGACATTGAAGGCAATGGTTCCTGTATTCGGATCGAGGAAGGTCATCGGAACGATCGAGGCGTCATTGGCATTTCCGCCGAG
>CALBVA010000233.1 GCA_937969125.1 uncultured Verrucomicrobiales bacterium
AGGCGAATAACCGGCGCAATTTCATGGGAGACGCTGGGATGGGCAATGCCGTGGGCGGCCAAAAGTTCCGCGACTCGCTGTTCATGCCGGGGGACGACATCCGCATGCAGCATCGCGAGGGCGATCGCACTGGAAGGCCTAATCTCTTCCACAAAGCTCTCATCAAGTGGCTCCAGCTCGGAACCATCACGGGCTAACCGACCGGAAATGCCAATGATGCGTCTCGTAACGGGAATCGAAATTCGAGGCGCCAGTTCAAAAAGATCGGGGCGGCGTTGGTCACGGACCTCCAGTAAGGTTTCAAATCCGGCGCTAGTGTAGAGATCGACCGGTTCCCCCTTTCCTTCGAGGAGGGCATTGGTCCCGCGCGTTGTCGCGACCCGGAAGTCGAGCGGCGGAAAGTCCTGCTCGACGCCGGTGCCAGTCAGAATGCGAGCCGCCAAAATCGGAGCATCCTCTCCGGTGAAAAGCTGAAGTTGATCACCCGGCGAATATCGGGAGGCATTCTCCAGGCGAAGGCGGCCCTCATTGGGAACCGAGGCGGTGACAATTCCGCCCGCTTTTGTAGCAAAGCCTTCCAGACCTGAGGAATGCGATGAGATCGGGCGGTCACAGATCAACCAGTCACTCTCGATGGCGACCACACGGAGACGAATCAGACCGGAGGAAAGGACCTTACAACGAAGCTGCCGCCCATCGGGATCGAGCGCCCATCCATCGGTAAAAGTGCCACCGACATCAACACGGATCTGCCACTCTGAAGTGGCGGTGGGAAGACGGAGTGGCCTATTCACTCAAGCGGGCTGCTTCACGTGCGATGAGCGTGAGCTTTTCGCGGGAGGCCTTGGGAAGAGTCGGCTTCTCGAGGACGATACAGAGGCAGAGCCGCTCGTCTCCGATGAACTCCAGATTGTGATCACCCGAGCGAAGGGAAATAGCTCCCTCCTTATCGCCAAATTCATACTCCCGGGCACTGTCTTTCAGAAGATCGAAGGCCGCAGCCTCGGATCCTCCAACGAGGCGGATCTTTTTGACCCCATCGAGGTCCTTGGCGAGATCGAGAACCTCCTCACGATTGAGGACACCCTCAAATCCGAAAATGATCTGCAGCGCGAGTTGGTGGGATGAGTCTTCCGGTGAAGGTGCTACTGCCACCGGAGCAGTGGTCCGCTTAACAGGAACGCTGGCCGTCTTGGGCTTGGAAGCCGCAAGGATCTCCTCCTTGGTCACGCTCGGCGCGTTGCTGCCATCAGACTTTCCAGCCTGTTCCACCAACCCGGTGGGATTGCGAACCGGAGTGGTGAGAGTCTTCACGATCGAGGTGGGATCGGGAAGCTTCACCTTATTCAGAGTGGGCATGGAAACGAGCTTGGCCTGATTATGCGCTGGACCGTCACCTTCAGCTTCCAAAATTTCAGCATTGGTGCTGACCAGAGCATTCGGTTGATTCCAGGAACCGCCGGGAACATCGGGAGCCAGGGACTCTTGCACATTCGTGCGGGCGGCAAGGGCCGCAGCGCGCTCTCCCGGACGAACCGCCACCGAGCCGGTATGCGGAGCGGGAACATTACTGGGAACCGGAGTCGGAGCAGCAGCCGGAAGCGGCGGCGCGCCTGGCAACCGATCATCATAAACCGGCTGGGCTGGAGCATTCGCCACGCGAAGACGGGACTCCTGTTGTGAAATCGACTGATTATTGGTTCCATTGGGAGCGGCCTGCTGCCCCCCAGAGCCGGAATCAAGATTTGTCGGCAGGATGGAATCCATCGATGGCCAGATCGGAACATTCGCGTCGTCCTGATTCTTAGATTGCGGGTGCATGGTTTCTGATTGGGGGGGTGAGAGGGAAATGAGGAACCGTAAAAAATTAAAGTGATATTGACTTCTTACGGTCTGATTAAACCCAATTTCAAAAACAAGTCAAACAACCACCTAATTTTTTTGAGAACATTTGAACATGCTTATATTCAAGGTTCCTTAAGGATCTAAGAGGTTTTTGGTCGGCGGTTAGCTTTCCTCGTTGGATTGGCGTCCAATCGGTTCTGCGCAGTATGAATCACAACTCCGAAAACTGCAAGATATCTATCTTCAAAATAAGCAAAACAGTTGTCAAGATGGCCGGATTTTTCTGATTCAATCCATAAGAGTGAGCCATTACGGCAGTATCTGAAACACGCTCTCTCTGCCCCCAGCCTGACTCTCCAGCAAGGAGGCAGTGATTTAGTGCGAGGCCAGCCGCTTCAGCTTCCGCCGTATCGAGACCTTCGCCGCAGTGCTGAGACGATCCACAAAAAGAATTCCATTCAGGTGATCGGTCTCGTGCTGAATCGCGCGGGAGAGCAAGCCATCGGTCTCGACAAGGATCTTTCGCCCGTCCAGCAGCTCCAAGGTGGCCTTCACCTCGGCGGGACGACGCACCTCGGCATTCACCCCATCGATGCTCAGACAGCCTTCGGTCGCAGCTTCCTTCTCGCTTCCAAATTCAAGGGAGGGATTGATAAAGACAAGCGGCATATGATCTTCCAATTGTGCCTCTTCCCCATCGACGCGAAGGTAGGTGATGCACTCGGGGTCGTGGGAGACATCGACTACTGCCATTTGGAGGTCGCGGTCGATCTGTGGAGCAGCGAGACCCACGCCATTAGCATCGCGCATGGTCTCCACCATATCATCGGCGAGCGCCTTGAGCTCATCGGAGACTTCGGTGACAGGGCGACATTTTTTACGAAGGACGGGATGCCCGTATTGGGTGATTTCCAGGATCATGGTGAGGATTCGGTAGAGGGAGTTTCGGTCGATTTACGCACTGGATAAAAGATATCTCCCGGAGGGTAACCGGCCTCAACGGCTGCGCTGTGACAGACCAGAACGCGTTCCCAGGGGCAGTTTTTATCAACGCTTAAGGCCAGCTTAAGCCCCGGCCGGACCTTAAGATTCGAGCGCAGGGTTTCCTTGAGCAGCCCGGAAATGACCTTGATCCCATCCAGCTCGGTCTGCCCGTCTGCTCCGATGGTCAGGGTAGAACGCTGGACCGTGGTGACCTTGGACTTAATGGCATTCGCGGAAGGCAGGCTCACCTGAATCTCCGGGCGGGGAGTCTTTTCAATGCGGTCATTCATCATGACGATAAAGAAGAAAAGCAGGACCACGAGGATATCAATCAGCGGCACAATTGGCACCGTGATGGTCTTTTGCTTTCGACGATGAAATTCCACGGTGCAGACTTACTGGTTCTTATCGCGGAAGAAGACGTGCTGATGGCAGGCCGAAACGAGCCGACCAAGGAGAACCTCGAGACGGGCGGAGTGGGTCTCGATTTTCCGGCTGAAGATCGATTGAGCGATGACCGAAGGCACCGCGATGGCGAGACCTACGATAGTCGTGCTCAGGGCGGTCGCGATTCCGGCTTGGAGGTTATCTTTGTCATCCAAATCACCAAACACGGTGACCAGTCCACTGGCTGTTCCGAGAAGCCCCAGAAGAGGTGCGATGGTAATGACGACCTCCAACACTGACATACCGGAACTCATTCGCACGACCTCCTCTCGCGCCGATGACTGCACAGCCTCCTGTACTTCACCCTGGGTGCGTCCGGTATTTCGCAAGGCCACCGTGCAGAGCCGGGCGAGCGCGCTTTCCTCTTTTGCGAACTCAGCCTGGAGTCCAGTGATCGTGCCCTGGTTCAGGTGATCCTCGAAGCGTTCCACCTCCACCGCCAAGCTATCAGGGAGGGTCCTCTGCCGGGTCAAGGTGAACGATTTCATCAAGATCACGGCCAGAGCCGCGATCGAGCACAACCCCAGTAGAATCATAAAAAATCCCCCGCCTGCGAAGAAATTCCAGGTGGTGTCCAAGGCCTCGGAGAAACTCATGAGCAGTCTAGTAGTTGAAGGTCACCGTTAACTCAAGCGGTTCGCCATCGAGATCTTGAATCACCTCGCGAGGCATCTTTGGGATTGTGGTCTTATTGAGCGCACGCAGCACCATCCCCCACTGGGTTCTAGAAGCTCCGTTCATCGAGACACGCTTCTGATTGGTCACCTTCCCTTTCTGGTCCACGCGGAAGTAGAGGGTGATATTGCCGGGGGCAATGAGAGACCGGTTTTGGTAATTCTCCATCTGCCAGTGTTGCTCCAAAGCTTTGTAGATTTTAGCCTCATAACGACCAGCAGGAGTGTCCTCCACACTCACCGAGCCCTTGCCATCCCGGCTGATCACCCCGCGCACTTTCGTCTTTCGTGCCTGCGGCTCGAAGTCCCCGCCGGTTGGAGCAGATTCCTTTCTCGTAGTGGGATTCTTCCGTTCCGGCATCGTTTCCTCCTTCTTTAGTTCAGACTTATCCTCGGCGATCGCCTCTTCAAGCTGACGAAGAGCTTTGTCGATTTCTGCCAGTTCGTCGCTCTTTCGCTTCGGCGGCGATTCTTCACGTTCTTCTCTGGCAATGACCTCCTCCTTCGGAAGCGGGGGCGTATTGGAACGCTCGACCGGGTCGGGAGAATCTGATGGATCGGCCTGCGCCATTTCCCCCTCCTCGCTGTGCTGATCCTGCCCTTGGCCGGGATCTCCCTGGCCCGCTGATTTTCCCTGTGCACCGGAATTTTCACCTTTCGAAAAATCAGAATTCCGCGTCTTCGGATCGTTCCTCATCTCCTCCTCCCCCGCCAAGGCGGTCAGCGGTTGATCACCTGCCACCGCTCCGGCGTCGCTGGATGCAATGGTATTATTCTCCCCAATGAACTGCGCATCCTCCGGCTTCTCCGTGGCCTGGCTTTCGTCAGTCTGCGCAAATGCGCCGGGTGGAGGGGGCGGCGTTGGTTCCGGCTTCTCTTCTTCCTCGACCACTGGCACCGGTTCAGGTTCGGGCTCAGGAGCAGGTGTCGTTTCCTCCTCTTCCACCGGGCTGGCCAGATTGATCCCCTCCTCGGCCTCATCATAGACCATCGTGATCTTGAGCTGTTCATCAGGCTTCGAAGGCTCGTCCTCCTCGATCTCGGAAGCCGAAAGCCAGCCGGCAAAGGTCAGCACCACGAAAATAAAAAACACGATCACATGCGCTCCCACTGCGAGCAGCAGGGCGAGGAAAAGATCGCGTTGGGATTTCGGTGCGGTCATGGGATCACCGGAATCCTCACCCCACTTCCCCGCAATGACAACCTCCTAAACGACCCGCCCCAGCCAACCCGGATCGGCGTATTTCGGGATAAATCCACCCCACGGCACACCTTTAGGAACCTCAAAATCCTCCACCCGCTCCGCCAACATCGCCGCGAGCCTGTCCAACCCGCCGTCTACCACCATCACACTTCCCTGATGCAGAATCCCCTCCCGGGTCCGCTTTTGACCAGCGCCCGCGAGCTTCCGGCCATCACTAGAAATGACATCCCAACTCACCGGATTCTCAAAGCATGCCGCCGAGTCCCCCGCACCATCCTCCGCAGTCAGCTCACAAGCCAGCCCGCCAAGATTCAGACACGCAGCCACCGCACGGTGAACCTCACAATAGCTCCCACTCCCCTTCATCCGAGCCAACTCCTCGGACCGCGGGATTACCAGCGTATAGGTGACGTCCTCCCGATGATCCACAATTCCACCCCCCGTCCACCGCCGCACATATGCGATGTCATCTCCGAAAATCCTCCGCGCCTCCTCCGCACTCTGGAAGTAGCCCAGACTCACCCACTCCCCGGCCCAGTGATAAATTCTAAGGACCAATTCCCCCCGTTTCATCAGCCACTCGTCCACCGCCATATTCTCGGGGCCGGACCGCGCCACCCCATCCTGCCAGACCTGCAACTTCTCGAAAATCACCCCGCCATCACACTCCCTCTTGCGAATGCCGCAAGGCAAACTAATCTGCGCCATGACTTTTTCGCCTAAGCCACACGCAGCCCTTCTCATCGTGGGCCACGGCTCGACAGAGAATCCCGATTCGTCGACCCCCTATTTCGACCACGCCCGAGAAATCGAAAAACGCGGCGTCTTCGCCGAAGTCCACTGCTGCTTCTGGAAAGAAGAGCCCTCCATGCGTGAGGCCCTCTACATGATCGATGCAGAGGAGGTTTACATCGTCCCCGACTTTATCAGCGAAGGATACTTCACGCAGGAGGTCATTCCCCGCGAGCTAGAACTCACCGGCCCCACCACCCGCGTTCATAAGAAAACCATCCACTACTGCGATCCCGTCGGCATCCATCCATCAATGACGTCCCTCATTCTGCAGCGCACCGCCGAGGTCGCCCCCGGGGTGCCTCAGGAGGAATCCACCCTCTTCATCGTCGGCCACGGTACCGGGCTGAACAAAAACTCCACCAAGGCCATTCGCGATCAGGTGGAACTCATTCGCACCCTCCCCGACTGCCAATTCGCAGACGTTCAGGACACCTACATGGAAGAAGCGCCTTTCATCGCGGATTGGGGTAAGATTGCCAAGACCCCCAATGTCATCGTCGTCCCCTTCTTCATCGCCGACGGACTCCACAGCTATCAAGACATCCCCATGATGCTTGGATTCGAAAAGGACGAAGGCCTCGCCGCCAGCCAGAAGGACGTCTTCCGAAACAATCCCTACCACCTTCAGAATAAGACCCTCTATTACTCCGCCGCCATCGGCACTGAGCCCCTCATGGCCGATGTCATCCTCGACCAAATCTCCTCTTTCGATGCCGCCCAATCCGACCACTCAGAAAATGTCGCTTACGCATAAACTCACCGAAGCTCTCGACTCCGGGATCAACCAGATCGGCCAAATCCGCATCCTGCGCGATTCCCTCCAGCTCCATCACATCGATGACACCGATCTCGATTCGCTCGAAGCATTTGACTCCCCAGACGCCGCCCGCGAGATCTCACTCTACACCGCCGATGGCGACTACCGCTTCACCAAGGGAGAGCTCTCATTGAAGAAAGGCTGGATTCTTAATCTCACCTCCATTGAAGAAATACGAAAGGCACTAGACTTGTTCTACCCCGCCTCTCTCGGCCTCTGGAGAGCCCACGAACTTGGAACCATCCGCGTGCAAAATCTACGCGACAAACTCGGCCGCCAGTCCGGAATGTATCGCCACGCTCGAAACATCTCCGACAACGGCGCACAGGAGCTCGTCCAAACCCTCTGCGGCCCTGCCAACAAATGCGTCAAAAAAATCCTCTGGCAGATTGATAAAGACCTCTCGCTTCAGGACTCCGAAGCCTCCAGATGGGAGGGCATTGTCCCACCCGCCGATGCCACCAACGCCATCCCCATGGTCTGTCAGGAAGCCTGTAACTTCTTCGTCGCCGAAGCCCGGAAGAAATCAAAAGCTGAGTTCGAAGCTAAGGCCGATTAGCGTGAAGCGCGCTAAGTTCACTTAAAGGAAGCCTCCGAAAACCCTGACTGTCATAGACGCGGGCCGGGGTAGTCTTGTGCTTGTCGATGAGCTCGCTCTTGGCATCTGCTTTGGCCTGGTTCTTGTAGCCAAAGAGAATCAGGAAATCCTAAACACCGGGGAGGTTACCGAAAATGCCCAGCAGTATTCCAAATGATTAGTCCCGGTGACTTAGAACGATTGGCAAATGCGGCCCTTCAACGCGATTCAAACTCATGACCCAGATTATCATCGGTAATGATCTCCAGATCCTTCGTATCCTCCAAAATCTGGTCGCGGGATAGAATCCTCCGACTGATATCGATCTCACGATCACCTCGGGTGTCGATCATCGAAACGATGTCATCAATCTGACCGCTCTCGTCCGGCTCAAAAACCAGCTGACCATCGATCCTGTAATCCGAGAGAACTCTCCGCCAGCGCTCTCTATCAAAAGTCAGCAGTCGATTGCTCGAAAGGACGTTATTCAACACAGTCACGGTATCAGGAAAAACCTCCGTCGCCGTCTTCGCAGCGCGCTCTGATCCCGTCGCATTAAAGAGATAAATTCCACCCGGTTTGAGGTGATCACGGATCTGCTCCATGAATTCCTTCGAGAGCAAATTGGTAGCGTGTTCCCGCCAATGATAAGTGCAATTGATCACCACGGCATCGAACTTCCGCTCCGGATTCCTCCGTAACCAGCGGCGTCCGTCATCGATGATAATCTCCACCTTGGGATTTTTAAGAATACTCTTTGAAGAAGCCACCTTCGGAATAATTCGCTCGCTGTAGGCAGCATTGATCTCAACCGCCGTCACCGAATCCACCTGGGGATGGCTTGCCAGAATCTGAGTCCACGTCCCGCCAGAAAGCCCAATCACCAGGACCTCCTTCGGATCGGAATGAACCGCCGAAATAAAGTAAGGCCTGATCGTCCACGATCCCGGTGAGAGGTCCGTCGTCAGCACCCCGTCGAAGATGCCTCCACCGAAAATCTTTTCATCGTCGTCCACCGTGATCACTCCGAAGCGACTTTCGACCACCATCGTAAAGCGTTTCTGATGATCGTAGTCCTCCTTGTATTGGAGCCGTTCATAGAGACCATCGAAGAGCGGACCCGAAGCAACTAAAGCCAATGCACTCGCTATGACCACACCCCCAGCCCGCACCGCGAGTAATCTTCCCCGCTTTCCAGAAAAATAATCCAACCCAAAGACCAGAAGAAAGCCGAGAACCACCAAAATCACCGAAATCTGCGCGATCGTAAATCGATCCATCAGCACAAAACCCGTCAGGAGACTTCCGGCTCCCGCCCCCAGAATATTTCCCAGATAGAGATAGGATAAACGAGCCCCAGCCTTCTCATCTGGTGGAATGGCATAGTGACAAATCAACGGGAGAGCCGCCCCCAATAACGCTGCCGCCACCACCACGATCGGGAAGGTCCACCCGAAGTGAATCCAGACCACCATCCACGAAACAACCGGAACTACCAGGAATCCAAAACCATTCGCCATCCCCACGAAGCCCGCCAAAGCACGTAGTTCCTGCTGACCCCGGCCTTCACTGCCATCCCCTTGAAAGCGCAGGCTCCACAAAGAACCCAAAGCAAGGCCGATAAGGTAACTGCCCAACAAGACTCCAAAAGCCCAGGCCCTCGAGGCCGAGACGAAAGAGTAGAGACGCACCCAAAGAATTTCATAACTCAGCGAGATAAACCCCGTCAGAGTGACCAGAAAGAGCGCAAGTACGAAACGTCCGCTACTTGACATCCCGCCCTCCCTTCTTCCAACAATAAAGGATGGTGATTCCCGCTATGATATTCAGCACCACCGCCAGCAGGATGGATTGACTCAACCCCAGCCACCCCAGGACAAAAAAAGCGGCCAGAAAGGCCCCGATCCCGGCTCCAAGTGTGTTGACGAAGTAGAGCATACTCACCGAATAGCCCACCGATTTCGAAGAATTCACATAGTGCGCCACCAGCAGCGGCAGCGTGCTTCCCATTAGGAGTGTGGGAAGTAAAACCAGCCCAAAGCACAGGACTCCGGTGATGAGCGGCGAGAGATCGCCCGTCATCTCGCCCACCTTGCTAAAGAGGGCCAGCGAGACCGCTCCATAGAGCCCAATCAAAATTTCAACACATCCGAATAGGAACAGCAGTGGCATCCCCGACTTTTTAGAAATTGTGCCTCCAATGAGACTCCCCAGACCTAAGCCCAACATAAAGGCCGAGACCACCATCGTGACCGACTCGATATTGCTCCCGTAAATCAGGAGCAAAGCCCGCTGCCAGACCAGTTGATAAAGTAGCGCACACACACCCGAGACCGCAAATACACAGAATAACACCCGTCTCGGCAGGCCCAGCCCTCCATCCTTTAAAGCTATTTCCATCAATTCTTCCCGAAACCCGATTCAAAAAGTCCCGAAACCCAACCCGAAACGAATCAATGACCCGCCCACCCCATCACTTTTGCAAATCCCTAAATCGACCAAACCTCCCCCTTCGGCTTCCGTGCCCCACCGCAAGATCGATTTTCATTTAAGGTTCTCACCCTTTATGGTTCTTCGGGAAATTTAGTTGGCGATTTTGGAGCTGAGTGCGAATCGCGTCTGATCACAAAAAAGCCCGGACCTTTGTCCGAGCTCCTTGGAAAGATGGTTCGTGAACTCTGTGACTTAGTCGAGGAAAACGATCTTGCCAGGTTCGCCTTTGGCAGCATTGGCGGAGGCTTCGGCAAGGGCCTGTTTTTCGTGCTGCTCGGGAGAGCAGGATGAGTCGATGGCGGCGTCGGGCTCGGCTTCGCTGGGTTCGACGAGACCTTTCTGGATGAGGAAGGCTTCGACTTCCTCGCCGGAGACATCGGGGAGCATCTCACCGTTGACCTCGACGCAGGGGCTGAGGGGCTGACCGGTTTTTTGCTCCATTTCCCAGCGGAAGGCGGGATTCTTAATGATGTCCTTTTCCTCAAACTCGAGGTCGTACTTTCGCATGATGGCACGGACGCCTTCGCTCCAGCCGCAGAAAGTTTTGAGGTAGGTGGTGATCTGAGGTTTCTCGTTGCTCATGGCGGAACTATACGCGACGGGCGGGTGTGGGCAAGTTCCGCCGCTTATTTTCAGGGCACGATTTTATCCTCAGGGACCTCGGGGGCGGGTTCGCCATCGCGCTTCACGAAGAAGCTGACCTGCTCCAACTCCAGAGCGAGATCGACACTAATAACGGTGACTGTTTCGGGGACCATGAGGACGGTGGGAGAGAAGCTGAGAATTCCCTGAATACCGGCTTCGACAAGTTCATTGGTAACTTCCTGGGCATGTTCGACCGGAACGGAGAGGACGGCGAGCTTGACCTCATTTTGGGTGATAAAGTCGCGCATGAGATCGACATCGTGAACGGGGACCTCGATTCCGCGGGTAACGACGGCATCCGGGACGGCATCGAAGGCTGCGATGACTTCAAAGCCTTCCTTCTGAAACCCTTGGTAACGCAGGAGGGCAGCGCCGAGATTCCCGACGCCAACGAGGATGACGGGCTGGAGATGTTCACGTCCAAGGACTTCCCTGATGGCATCGGAGAGTTCGCCGATAGGGTATCCGAGGCCACGGGTTCCGAAGGTGCCGAGGTATCCGAGGTCGCGACGGAGTTGGGAAGGATTCACCCCGGCGGCCTTCGCTAGGGCAGAGGAGCTAACGGTCTCCATGGCATTCTCGGTCAAGCGACGGAGGCAGCGATGATAGATGGAGAGACGATAGATTGTTTTTCCTGGAATAAGCGGCTTTCCCACAGAAGCAAAGTCGGTTTTGCAAGAGGTGATGTCAAGGGAGCGTCTTGACGGTCCCAAATGAGGGGCACTTATAAGGATCTATCTCGAGGTCACAGGGCCATTTTCGACGAGAACGGCGGTATTGATCTGCTTCTTGGTGCCGGGCATGCTTTTGATGCCTTTGAAGAACTCCTTCACCTTGGTGCGGTAGTGGGCTTTTTGAGGCATGGAGTCGCGATGACCTTCGAGCTGAAGACCGATCTTGGTAAAGGGAATGGCGGGAAAAGCTTTCCCTGCTCCGCCAGTGAAACGGAAGTCCATGGCGTGGTAGTTGGCGAAGTCGGAAGGCTCAACAGCACGATCTTCCTTCAAGGATACCTTTGACATAACCTCGGGCGAGCAACGGGAGAAGATGGTGCGGTTGTATCTGTTGGCATGGTAAAAGTTGTTCTCTGCGGTGCAGCGGATGGGCCAAAGTCGGCCGTTTTCGCCGGTGTCATTCATGACCTGACGGAAGACGGGATACTTTGATTTCCAGGGTTCCTTGTTCCAGCCGTTCCGGCCGACAAGTCGTTCGGCGCGGCCGACGTAGTCCTCCTTGGTAAAGCGCTCGGGTGCCTTGGCATCAGCAGAGATGCGAAGCTGGCGGTCGTAGTTTTTTTTGCCACCATGGCCGACGTTGTAGATGCCGAGATTGCCTTCGAGGAAGACATTATCTGAGAGGGTGTGTCCGGCTCCGCCATTCATGTGGATTCCTTTCGCCGCGGATTTGTAGAAGACATTTCCGGTGCAGATGGAGCCGGCCTGGAGGTCATCAAGGTGGATCCCGGAGCGCTCCACCTTTCCGGGAACGTGCATGAGGTGGTGGAAGAAATTATGCCGGTAATGCACTCCATATCCGGTGAGATCGCCGCCGGCATACATCGCTCCGCCGTCGCCTTCCTCGTAGCCGATGTTGAAGAATTCATTCAGCTCGATGAGGTGGTCATTCCCCCGGATCACCATGGCCTGTCCGATGGAATTATGAACGAGGTTGTTTCGAAAGGCATTCCCCACCCCGCTGAGGGCGATGTTGACCTTCAGGTGCTTCACGTTCTTTTGGTAGATGTGGCAATTGGCAACGGTGTTTCGCCCGGCGGTGATTTCATTTGAGCTCCGCTTGCCGCCGCTGAGGTTGACGTGGCGATTGAGATCGATGAGATCGAGATCACGGGCGGTGTTATCGTGACCGCCGACGCTGACGCCGGTGGCGGTACTATTCCGAATGGTGGCGTCGGCGAGGAGATTGTGCGATCCAGCCAAGGCATAAACGGATCCATTGCCGAAGTTCCGCGCGTTTAGCCCGATGACATGCAAGTACGAGGTTCCCTTAAGATGGAGGAAACCGGAGGCGAGGGCGACTCCGACGGTGCTCTTCGCAGTGAGGGGTGAGATGGGATAGAGGTAGAGCTTTTTCGCTTCGCGGTCGTAGTGCCACTCGCCGGGTTGATCGAGTTCACATAGCAGGCCGAAGACGCGGAAGGGTTTGTCATTCTGCTTCCACTTCCAGCCATATTGGAGGGCGCGGGAGAGGTGGATCGCGCGGTCATTGGCGCTGGCGGCGTAGATTTGCTGTGAGCTGAGCAGCCAATTGGCCTCGATGAAACCGGTGAGGGAATTACGAGAGTTATCACGCTTCAATTCTGCCTCCCATTGTGCCCACGTGCCCGCCATTTCATCTTCGTGGGTGGCAAAGCCGACTTGGGCGCCACGGGGATTCTTTAGGTCGCCGCGCCAGCCAAAGTTCTTGCCAGGTTCCTGCTGGGGAGGACGGCCAGCGCGGACGCCGTAGCCGACATTCTCAGGACTGATGCCCGGGGGCGAAACTTCCGGCGCGATGGCTTTGGACTTCAACTTGGCGTATCCGGAATTTGGAAAGACAGAGGGGCTGAAGGACTGCCCATCGAGAATGAGATTTTGCATGAGGCGTCGCGAAAGGACGCGGTGGATCTCCGGGTCAGTGACGGTAGCGACACGAATGTGATCGGCAGCGGAGACGGCGAGGCGTGCGCGGTCTGCGGGATTCGAGACTGCGATAAATGACTCCGGCGAGAGGGTGCGGGTGCCATTGACCCAGACCTCCCCTTCCCCGGCGGCACGGATAACGATGGGGCGATCCTTTGTGCCCTTGAACTCCGACCCGAGGACGATGGGATTCTTGATGAAGTAATCGCCGGCTTGGACAGTGACGGTGAGTCCGTCCTGGGGGACACCGGTTTTTTTCAATCGTGCAGAGAGATCACGCAGGGTCTGCTCAAGCGATTGTTCCGGGGTGACCTTAATCTCCAATGCCGGGAGTGAGGCGGCGAGAAGGGAGTAAATCGCTGAGGCGGCAAAGGTGGCGGGCTTCATGTTCGGCATCCGATACACCGAGCCGAGGGGGGTATCATTCAGGAAAATGGCGATTTTTAGATGAAAGATGTGTCGGCTAGAAGACGCGCGATTTGTATTTTTGGGAATTGTGGACGTATTTTTCAGCCCACTTTTTGATGTCCTGCTGCTCCTTGAGGTCGAGGGTTTTCACGACCTTGGCAGGGCTGCCGAGGACGAGGGAGCCGGGCGGGATGACGGTGCCTCCAGTGACGAGGGCATTGGCGCCGATGATCGATCGCTCTCCAATCACCGCGCCATCGAGGACACAGGACCCCATGCCAATGAGGACCTCATTCTTCACCGTGCAGGCGTGGAGAATAGCGGAGTGACCGACGGTGACGAGTTCTCCGACGTGACAGCCAAAGTCATCTGCGAGGTGGATCACGGCGTTATCCTGCACATTGCTGCGGGGGCCGATCGTGATGTCATTAATGTCGCCGCGGAGGGTGGCATTATACCAGATGCTGGATTCCTCTCCGAGAGTGACGCGACCGATAACGTCCGCGCTAGCGGCAACAAAAGCGGACTCCGGGATGACGGGGAAAATCCCCTCGAAGGGTTCGATGGCCATGCGAGGAGGCTAGTGATGGACTAAATTTTTCGCAAGAATTCGAAAATCATGAAAGGAAACTGCTGGCAAATCCAGGGAATTGCCGGAAGTTGCACCCTCACCCGGAGCTTGGCTTCCGGCTAATTCCCTATGCGCGAGTCCCTCATCATCTTAGCCTGCCTGATCATCGGGATCGCTTTGCGCTCCTGTCGGACGCTTTTACTGAGAAAAGTCGGTGCTTTGACCTTCTTACTGGCTTCGTTTCTCATCTTTTTCTTCATCTTCGACTCCTTCTGCATGGGCTGGATCGGGGTGTTTCTCTGGTTCTTCCTGCCATGGGTGAATTTATTGACAAGAATCCGGAAGCTGAGACTACCACTCGATAACCGGCTGAAGGTACGGAAGATGCCCAGCCCGGAGCACTTCCCAAATGCGGCGAGATTGACCTCCGAAATCGAAGGAGCTGATTTTGATTTTGTGGCGGAGAGTGGCTGGAACTGGGTGGGGATGAGGCAGTATTTCCGTTTTTTTTGGCATCCAGAGGCGAAATCGGTAGCGGCGGTTTGTCTCTGCGAACATGAGCAAATCGCCTTTGCCTTCGTTACGATTTCTTCCCGGAGCACCTGCGGGATTGCTATTCACACGACAAATTATCCCTTTTCTCCGAATCTGAAGCATCCGCCGAAAACACACTGGGATCACCTGCCCTGTGAGAAGAATCGCTTCGATCTGATCTATGACGATCACGAGAAACATTTGGCACGGCTGGGCCTGACGAAGGAGCAATTGGAAATGCCGGATCCGGATGAGCTGATCAAGCAGGTGGAATCCGAGATGCGGAAGCAGATCGATCACAATGCCACCTGCGGGCTGATCGAGCTGACGGATGACGGACACTTCCGCTACTCCGTGAAGGGTCTTTTTTTCCTTTGGTTCCAATCGGTGAAAGACATGATCCGGCTCTGCTGAGCCATGACGATTTCCGAACTGTTAGCGACCACCAATGAGAGCCCGCTGGAGGCTGCGATAGCCGTGCAACTCCAGACTGTGAAGGAACGGGAAACGAAAGGCGGGAAGCCTTTCCTGGAATGGACGGTGGCTGACTCGACGGGTAATATCACTCTCAAGGTGTGGAATAACCACCCGCAGTTTCAGGCGGCTGCAGACATGGATCCAGAGACACTGGTCCACCTCTCCGGCGAATGGACGCAAAACCAGTATGGCATCGATGGCAAGGGCTGGAAATTCCGCTACCTGAGCGAGGAGGAAAAGACGGACTTCCTGGCAGGAGATCCTGAGACACGGGAACGGCAAAATACGGACTGGGCGGACATCTTGGAGCTCATTAGGAAAACCAATGACCCAAGACTGAAGGCGATCTGTGATGAATTTGTGGCGCAGTTTGAGGATCGATTTCGTCGCACAGCAGCGGCGCGGAAGAATCATCATGCGCGGCGGGGTGGATTGGTGGAGCATGTCGCGCAGATGATGCGGAGTGCGGTCGCGATCTGCGGGGTCTATCCTTATCTCAATCGTGACCTCATGGTGGCGGGCGTGCTATTTCACGATTGCGGGAAACTTTGGGAAAACACCTATCCGGAGAGTGGCTTTAACCAGCTGCATCTGATGCATGGTGAGATGCTGGGGCACATTCCGCTGGGGATGGAGCTAGTGAACAAACTGTGGCGGGAGCTTTCGCTGGACCAGTGGAAGGACATGGAGCCGACCAATGAAGAGGTAAGATTACATCTGCTTCATCTGATCGCCTCGCATCACGGACAGTATGACTTCGGCTCCCCCACCCTGCCACGGACGCCGGAGGCGCACGCACTGCACTACGTGGATAACCTCGATGCAAAACTGGAGATGGTGAAGGACGCCTACGCCACCGCGAACGAGACGGTGCCGGGAATTTATGAACGGAGATTCCCCCTGCCCGCTCCGCTCGTGACTCCGCTGGCTGCGGTGGCAGGCGATCATTCTGAAGAGGCGGAGGAGACCCCGGGTGAGGTGAGCGATCAGTTGTTTTAAGGGGCGATTGTCATTTCACGATCTCTCTCTAACTTATTTGGCATGGTTATTTGGCTGACAGGATGCACCTCCGGATTAGGGCTGGCTTTGGTGCCGGAATTTGTAAATGCGGGACACGTGGTGATCGGATGCGGGCGAAATGAAATTGCCCTGCAACGCCTGCGACAGGAGCATCCGGAGTGTTCGTTTTTCGCGGTCGATGTCTCGAGTGATGACGAAGTGGCCAACTTCTGCGAGAAGGCTTT
>CALBVA010000234.1 GCA_937969125.1 uncultured Verrucomicrobiales bacterium
CGTAGGTCACGGTGGCCTGGGTGACTTCGCGGTGACTCGGGATGACCTCGAGTGGGATTCCGGAATCGGTGAAGGCGATCTCCCATGAGGAGCTGGAGGCACGGTGGTTGCCCTTCGCGAGCCATGGATATCGTTGCACGATTTCCAGTCGCTCCGCTAATCCGGTGCGAGGAACTGCGACTTTGAAGTAGGGCGAGGCACCTTTGAGGAACTGCGGGATGGTGAGTTTTGGATTTTTTTTGTGAGCGAGGAAGAGCGAGGCGACATCGATGCCCATGATATTCCGACCATCATAAAGGCCGCGATTAGTGGTGGCTCCGAGCCAGTCCTCGAAGTTGACGGTGCTGATCAAGCCGAGTTCGAGGTGGAGATGGGAGCGTTCGCGATTCAGACCTACCCCAGTGTAGCCCATTCTTCCAAGCGTGGTGCCGGCTTTCACGCGTTGCCCGGTCTCAACCACGGTGGTGGCGAGGTGGGCGTAGAGGCTGACGAAGGGACCGTATCCCCAGTTGTGCTGCACGACGATGTATTTTCCGTAGCTGCTGCCTCCGGCGTTCTTGCTCACCAGGACGACTTCACCATCAGCGATGGCGCGGACGTCATCGAGAGCGTTATTGTTCCGGTCGCGCCGGACAGGTTTGATGTCGAGACCTTCGTGAAATTTGGTGGCAATGATTCCCTCCTTCTCGGTCTGGATCAAAGTCCGAACAAAGCCATATTGTCCGGCAGTCCAAGGTTTGGTGACCTTGCCGTCGCGCTGCCGGACGACATACATGTAGTAGTCCTCCGGTCTTCCCTCGAAAAGGGCGCGATTGTCAGTCGGGAGTTGCAGGTTCAGGGGTGTCTGCGCGGTCAGTGGGGTGACCAGAGACAGGATGAGGAAAAGAAGGCGGGAGGGATTCATGAATCGGAACGCTCGGGAGTCGGCTGTTTAAGCGGATTAGGACTTACGGCGGTTACGCTCTTTTTGCTCTTCCTTGCGACGCTTGATTTCGGCTTTGCGTGCTTTTTTGTGATCCTTCAAACGCTTCTTCCAAGTCTTCCGGTCTTCGCCGATATGGGGAATGACGTAATCGAAGGCAATGATCTCGGCCTTGGTCAGTCCTTGCCAGATGACGAGCTTTCCGTCGATGATGGGTCGATCAATGTAGACGGAATCGACTGCGCGGCCATTTAGCATGGCGACAATCCACTTGCCCTGATTTTGGGTGGTGAGGGCGGAGACTCGGTTGATGGCGGCGCGATTAAAAAGGAAGGTGGAGCCAGCGGTGCCGTCCTGCGCGAAGAAGGGTTTATGGGCGACGATCTCCTTGTTCATGACCAGTGGGGTCTTTTGGAAGAAGCGTTTCTTATTTCCCATTTGCAGAGGGAAAACCATTTTCTGGCCATCGGTGTGATGGCCCTCCAGATGGAAGGTGAGGCGGTTTTTAGTTTTCTTCTTACCGCCGGAGGCGAAGGCCGGGGTGCAGAGGCAGAGGGCGAGGATTGAGAGAATAATACGGCGTGTCATGGGATTTGTGTGGTGTGGTGTGATGGTTTGTTGAATCGGAATCAACCGAGGTGCGGGCAGAAGGGGTTTCCGGCTTTCTCGCTGGCGATGCTAGTGCGGGGGCCATGTCCGGGAAATACGGCGGTTTCTTCCGGGAGGGTGTAGAGTTTTTTGCGAATGGAGTCGAGGAGTTGATCATGGTCTCCGCCGGGGAGATCGGTGCGGCCAATACTACCGTTAAAGAGGGCATCACCGGCGAAGAGAAAGGACTCCGCGACGAGGTGGAAGGATATGGAGTCCGGAGAGTGACCTGGCACGTGCGCGATCTCGAAAGTCAAGCCCGCCGCTTCCAGAGATGGGGTCCCTTTGAGAACTTCATCGATCTCGTATGGCGGAATCTCCACGGGCAGGCCCATTTCACGGACCCGCTTTTCCATAATGATTTCCGGATCATAGGGATGGTAGGACCAGACCTTTGCTCCCGCCTCGCGGAGGGCTGCCACTTCTTCAACATGATCGAAATGTTGGTGCGTGAGCAGGAGGTGGGTGGGCTTGAGACCCAACTCACGAAGGTGTGCGGTGATGCCTTGGGGGGCATCAATGACGAGGCATTCATTGTCCTCAAGTTCGAGAATGTAGCCGTTTGTCTGGACGAAACCGCCAGTGAAAGTTTGCAGATTCATGAGCGGAGGGAGTCAATGACAGGGCCGATTTCATCCATCGGAATGGTATCGCAGGTGACACCGTTGCCAGCGCGGTCGAGCAGGATGAAGGTGCGTTTGTCACCGGAGAATTTTTTATCGCGGGCGAGTTTTTCGAGCACGAGGTCGGTGGAGATTTCCTTCGGCAGGATGAGGGGGAGCTTGAACTTCTGGAGAAGGCGGAGGATGCGTGCGGAATCAGTTGGAGGGAGGCCTGCGTGTTTTTTAGAGAGTTTCAAGGCGGCCCGAATCCCGAGTGAGATGGCTTCGCCGTGCAGGAGGGTGCCGTAGGGGACGGAGGCTTCGATCCCGTGACCGATGGTGTGGCCGAAGTTCAAGAGGGCTCGAACGCCGGAGGTCTCCTGCTCATCCTCTTCGACTACGCGGGCTTTGATTGCGACGTTTTGTGCGATGAGGGTGGGGGAGACATTTTGATCAAGCGGATCCAGAGCCTCGAGGTCGGTGAGCATATCGACATCGCGGATGGCGGCGTGCTTGATGACCTCGGCGAAGCCCTCGCGGAATTCGCGTGGGGCGAGGCTGCGTAGGGTTTCAGGATCAGCAAGGACGAGACGTGGTTGATGGAAGGAGCCGATGAGATTTTTGCCATCGGGTGTATTGACCCCGGTCTTCCCGCCAACTGCTGAATCGACCTGCGAGACGATAGTGGTGGGAATTTGGACAAAGGGAATGCCCCGGTAAAAGATGGCGGCTACGAATCCAGCGAGGTCACCGACCACGCCGCCGCCGAGGGCGATGATGAAGGATGAGCGGTCATGGCCATCCTCGATGAGGGAGCGACAGAGTGAGGTGACCTCGCCCATGGACTTCGAGCCTTCTCCGGCGGGGAAGACGTGGGCGGTGGTTTCGAAGCCGGAGACCTCAAGCGCGCGTTCGACTTCCGGAAGGTACAGGCCGGCGACATTGTGATCCGAGATGATGGCACAGCGTCCAGTCAATCCCGCCTCTTTCACGCGCATCCCGACTTCACGAATGAGGCCGTTTTCAACAAGAATGGGGTAGGAGCGGGATCCCAGGCTGACTTTAACAGTGTTCATGAGTGGCGGAGGCGGTGCCAGGCCGTGGTGTCCGGCTTGAGCAGGACTTCCATCGGGGCACCGGCGAGATCGAATTCGCAGACAAGATGATGAAGGATGGCGAGTGAGGCAAGCGCATCGTAGAGCGCATCGTGCCAAGTCCGTCCTTCGGCCTGATTTTCAAATTCAGTCAGGCCCAATGAACGGCAGAGATCACCGAGGGAGTGGGATTTCTCTTCCGGCCAGGCTGCACGGGAAAGTTGGAGGGTATCAATCCACGGGCCAAAGGAATGTCCGGGGAAGGTGCGGAGGAAGCGTTTTTCCGTTCCGTGACCATGCGCGACGACTGGACCACGGCCCAATCGCTCCTTCAAAATCGGCCACAGGGAAAGCAGGGATGGGGCATCCTTGAGATCATCGGTGGTGATACCGTGGACTTTCCGAGCGGACCAGGTGATTTTCTGTTCACACTGGAGGAATGAGACGTAGGGGTTTTTAATCCCGCCTTCCACTGTCCATGAGCCCAGTCCGATCTGCACCGGTGCATCGGTGCGCCCGCGCACGGTTCCCGCCGACTCGAAGTCGATGGCGGTGAAGATGGTCTCGCTAATCTTGATAGAAAGGAGATAGCGGAATGGGCGAGCTTCGCAAGACCGGTGAGACTCTATTGGTCAGCCGGAACCTCAGGTTCCTGGGTTGGTTCATCGGTGGGAGCTACCGGTTCGGCCTTAGGGGGATCGACAGGTTCTGCCTCCGGGACCGTGGGGAGTTCAACGGAAGGGATGGTGCTGGGGTCACCGGGCTCTGGAGTTGGGACCGGAGGGTCTTCGACCACGGGTTCTGCGACGGGAATCTCCTCTTCATCGTCTTCATTCACAATGAGGGCGCGTGGGATATCCTCTTCTTCTTCCTCCTCTTCATCGAAGCGATCATCACGGACTATGGTAGCACGACCAGCCGGTTTGAGATTTGTCTGAATCTCGCTGCGGAACTTCCGGAAGAAGCGCTTCACCATCGGGGCGGCCTTTCGACCACCACTGACGGATTCTCCAGGGACACCTTCATATACCACGGCGTAGGCATAGCGTGGGTTATCGAAGGGGAAGAATCCGGCAAACCAGGCGAGGTTTTGATTGATCTCCGGTTTCCACTGAGCGGTTCCAGTTTTTCCGCACATGATGGTGAAGCCGATATCGGCACGTTTGCCGGTGCCATAACTCGCGTGCACGACGTTTCGCATGCCTTCGCGGGTGACGCGCAGGGCGGATGCATCGACATTCAGGTTATTCCGCACAGTGGGCAGGGGCGCCTCGATCACGCGGCCATGAAAGTCCTGGATCTGCCGGACGAGCTGGAGCTGCAGGAGGGCGGAGCCATTGCCAATCGCGGCCATGGATTGAGCCACCTGCAGCGGGGTCGAAAGAGAAAGACCCTGGCCGATGGCGAGGTTAGCGGTGTCACCATCGGTGGTGGTGCGGCCCATGCGGCGCTTAATGTATTCCGGAGAGGGCATGATGCCTGCGGATTCACCGACGAGGGGGAGGCCCGTTTTCGATCCATACCCCATACGGCGGGCGACGGAGAGGAAGGTTTGTGGGCCGGTTTTCATACCGGCCTGGATGAACCAGGGATTGTTGGAAATGGCCAAAGCGAGCTTTGGTCCCACCCAGCCTTTTGGCTTCCGCGAATGGTCATAAAATTTTCTCTCGCCGACTTTGACGAAGGCTTGGCAGTTGAACTTCTGGTTATAGCGAATGGCTCCGCTGGTAATGGAGGCGAGGGTGATTACTGGTTTGAAAGTAGAGGCGGGAGGGTAGGCGGCCTGGAAAGCCCGACCGAAAAGCGGCTTTGAGGGATCATCCGAGAGCTCCTTATACCGTTCGTTCGTGATGTAAGGAACGAATTCGTTCAGATCAAAAGTCGGGCGGGAGGCCATCACGAGAACTTCACCGGTGTGGATATCAATGACGACCATCGCTCCGCGCTTACAGCCTTCACGGAGCACGCGCTCGGCATATTGCTGCCAATCCATATCGATGGTGGTCACGACGTTTCCGCCGGGGCGGGGGACGCGCACTGCCTCGTCATGCACTTTACGGCCGTCTTTATCGAAGATCATTTTCTTCTGTCCGGGGATGCCGCGGAGCTTACTGTCGAAGACGCGTTCGAATCCGGCTTTTCCCATTGTGGACTGGAAGAGCGGGTCGCCGTCATTGATCGGGCCGGAGGGCAGGACAGTCTGAGCGCCGACGTATCCGATGAGGTGCGCCCCGAGGGATTTCATCGGATAGAATCGCTGATAGACCGGCAGGAGGGCGAGGCCCTCGGGGAGGTCGGACTCTAACTTTTTAGCCTCTTTTTCGGTGAGGATTTGGGAGATCTTACGAGGGAGCCAGCGGCGGTTTTTATAGTAGTGGGTGAGCTTGGCGTCCGAATATTCCTCGTTGCCATTCACGAGGGTATTGGCCTCGGCGATTCTTTCCTGGGCCCAGGCTACGGCGGCGGCGGGCGATTTGTCCTCGCCTTTGTATTGGGTGAAATCGAGGGCGAGATGATACGCCATGCGGGTCTGGGCGAGCGGACGACCTTCACGATCCAGAATGAGTCCCCGCGGCGCAGGGATGGAGATCGTCATCGTGCGGGCATTACTCTCGTTAAAAATCGAGCCATCCTGTGCAGTTAGTCCGGTCTCCTCGACTTCCGTTTCCTCAGGGAGAGTGGGATTGACCACAGTCCCATCAATCGTCTCCTGTGCCGTGAGGCAGGAGGTCATTGTGAAAAGACCGAAGGTGGCTCGGGTCAGTCGCATCCAGTTCATGAAAGGAAATCTAGGCTCAAAACGGCGACCTGACCAGCCTTACCGGGTCGGTCGACCTACCACTTCCATCCGCGGGGATCGCCACGGAAGCTTTTCACGATTTCGACCGGGATCCAGAGGGTCTCGGTCTTCCACTTTGTTTCGGGCTGCAGCTCGAATCGGATCCACTTCGTCACCGTGTGGCCCTTTGCGTGGACGGAGACATTGAGATGGATGCGGACGGTGCCATCGGTGCGGGGATAGACCGAGAGTTTTCCGGGAAGTTGAAACTTGGCAAAGGTTTCTCCCTTCTCCCCGGGGATGGGGACGAATTCAGCCTTCTTCCCGAGATAAGCTCTTGGGAAGGGCTCGTCGCGTTTCGTCGTGCTGGTGGAGACACGGGCCTGATTGACCCGGATCCACTCGTGAATGCCTTCCTCTCCCTCTGCTTCCACCCGCCAGCGGAAGGGGCCGTCCAGGGTACCCGTGCCTGCGGCTACGATCATCGCAGAGAAGGCTAGGCCGCCCTTGCCGCCCATCGGTTTCACCCCGCTGTTGACCTGCGCGCCGTTGATCTCGACTGCGGGAGTTTTTCGGAAGCCGTGGTCCTTCATCCACATCTTGGCACAGCTGGTAAGCAGGAGAGGGATCAGGCAAGCAACGAGGAGGGGAATCGTTTTCATCGGACACTCCTATCGGATCCAGGTATTCTGTCAACGCAACGGCAGCCACCTTTCATGCATTCATGCCCTGACGCTTGATCGGGAATTCATTGGAAATGCGCTGGGGGATCGAACGTCTCTTTGGTCACTTAAAGAAAAACGGATTTGCCCTAGAGGCAACGCGCATGAGCGCCACGGCTCCGGGAGGATCTCCTCCTCTTTCTACGATGGCTGAGTCACTCCCAATTCAACTCGATTTTCCTCGTTTAGTGTGAATCCTGAGTGAGTTTATTTCAGTAACTTCAGCTCGATATTACGGAACCAGACGCCTTGGCCTTCGGCTTGGAGGGCGATGTGGCCGGATTTTAACGCGATAGGAGCGCCCGCCTTTAGCAGAGGTTTGGTAGAGACCACCCGACCTTTAGGATCGAGCTGGGGCTTTTGGTATTTCAGGACTTCCTGTCCATTGACGCGGTGAATGATCTCCTTGTCGCCGCGAACTTCGATTTCGATTTTCACCCATTCTTCTGGTGGGAAGGTGGGAGCGGTGGATTGAATGACATGCTGGGTGACTAGCTGGCCTTTCATCTTCAGATTGGTACCTGGGGTGCAGACGTTTCCGGTGGGGCGTTTGCCTTTTCCTTCATCAGCGAGGAATTGGAATTCCATGCTGACTGGAAAGCTTTGAGCGAGTTGGAGGGTCTTGGGAGATTGGGAATGAATCATGACCCCACTGTTCAGGTTCACGAAGGATGGGGCATCCGGCATCATCTTTCCTTCGAAGCGATATTCCATGCGAAGGATGTAGTGGGAGTATGCCAGGTCGGTATAAAGATGGCCGTATTTCTTATCGAATTTACGATAGTTCTCGTACGAGACTTTTAAAATCCCATCCTCTACGCGGAAGGTATTATGAACATTCTCCCCGAGAGGGTGGCCAGCCATTTTGACACTCCAGCCATCGAGGTTTTTGCCATTGAAGAGTGGGACCCAGGGTTTTTCTGTCTTTTTCTGAGCGAGGAGAGGCGCGCTGAGAGCGGCGAGGAGGAAGAGGCCACGGATGGTTTTCATGATGAGAGTGAGCCGGTTTTATTGAATGAGGTCGTCCTCGGTGTAGGGGCGGCGATCAGGCCCGGAGGAGCGGATTTGGATTTGTTTGGAGCCGGCGAGGTGAAGGATGTAGGGACTGCCCCAGCGATCTAGGATGAGGGGCTCGCTGGTTTCGGTGCCGAGGGCTGGGTGATCGGGGCTTAGTTCACCGTGCTTGATGAGCTGTGCTGTGAGGGCGGCATTGGAGTCATAGAAGACGGTGTTAATTTCCTTATGATAGAGGCTGAATTGGACAGTCAGATTTTGGAGGGCTCGTAGTTCTTCTTCGGGCGATTCTTGAGGCTCGAGGAAGTGGTCGTAAAGGAGAGCGACATTCACCGGTGGTGTCGCTGGATTCGTTGAGGCTTCCTTGGAGGCTTTGACCTTCTCCTGATCGAATCCTGACCAAACCCGAAAGAGAAGGAGTATCACCAGAAGTATAGAACAGGCCGCAAGCACCTTCATGAGCTGAGAAAATTGATCGGGCTGCGCCCGCTGATGTTAAAGTTCTGCAAGTTCGGTAGGATGGTATCGAGCATGGATGCCTCGGTGACGCCGAACCATTGAAGGAGTTCTACAAAATATTCATCGGTGGAGCGAGTCGGGATGATGCGGCCACCGCGTCCTAGGTCGTCATCGCTATCTAGCATTTGATCTGGAAAGTCGCCGAAGATTTTTCCGGCATCGATGGGCTCACCAAAGACGAATTGCGGCCCGCCCCAGGCATGATCGCTACCGGATCCATTGCTCCGGAGAGTACGTGCGAAGTCGGAGGTGGAGAAGCCGATGACGGAATTTGAGAGGCCGCTGGCATCGAGATTCTGCTGGAAGGCACCGATGGCCTGGGAGACATCACCGATGGCTTTTTGGAAGGGGAGAAGGAGGTCCCCGTGCATGTCCCAGCCGCCGACGGAGATGAAGATGGTCTGACGTTGCAGCCCGAGGTCCTCCCGGAGGCAAATTAGTTTAAAGGCTTCCCGGAGTTGGGCACCGATCGAGGATGAGCCGAAGTTTCCGGTGATGGAGCCATTGAATCCCTCGAGGGCGTTTTGCACTGATTGTTGCTGAGCGAGGGCGGTGCCGGAGATCTTAGAGAAGCTGTCTTGAGCAAGGTTAGGATAATCTTGCCCGAGGATTTGCTGATGGACGGTGTTCTTGATGTTCAGGACTCCGCTGGTCTGGTCGGCGTCAGTGAGGCCGAGGCTGGCGCCGGGCTGTAAGCTGAAGGGAGTGCTGTCTGCTCCCACTTGGAAAATGTTGTTTCCGGCGAGGGAGATATTCATCAGTGATCCGGGATCATTATCGCTGGAGAGGAGGTCTGCTGCACGACCAGCCCAGCCGTTGACGGCGAGGTTTCCCTGCCCGGTAAGCGGGAGGGAGGTTTGCCATTGGCGAATCTGATCAAAGTGAGAGGCGATGGCACGAGGCAGGGGATGCGATGGATCGCTGAGGTTGGCCTTAGTGGTCGGCTTTACGAGAGTGCCGACATTGGCTAGAAAGCTGAGGCGGGCCCCGCCGGAGAAGTTTCCGCTTCCGTTAAACATGTCGCGCAGTTCGGCGCATTCTTGATGCAGGCCGTATTGCTCAGGAGCGGGCGTGCTGAGATCCAGCAGGCTGCTACTTCCGAGGGCGAGGTTTCCACGGGAGGCTGCATAGGTTGCATAGCGATTGCTGTCTTTAGGAACGAGGAGGTTATAGGAGTCCAGCCCACCAGCGAAGAGCAGGCACACGAGCGTTTTTTGCGAGTTCTGGGCGGCGTGGTTTTGCGCGCAGGACTTCTGTGCGAGCTGCAGATTGAGCAGGGTGGACATGGCCACGCTCCCACCGAAGGCGGAGTTGTTTAGCTTTCGTAAAAAGCTGCGGCGGGTCTGTGATGACGGTAAGTGGAGATTCATCGCTGTGGTGAATAGGGTCGAATGAGGTGACTATCGCTGGATCGCGCTATCGGCGGAAATGAAGGCTGCGTAGAGTGCGAGGCTAATCCGGTGATGGCGGCGACGAGGGTCATTGAGAGGATCGGTGGTGAGGGCGGTCTTGATAAAGCTGCGAGTAGTCGCCTGCATTTTCCCGCCGCAAACGACGAGGTTCACATAATCGAGAAGAGTATCCGGGTCATCGGCGAAGGGTAAGGCTTCGCGAAAGGTCGGGAAGAAATTTCCATCCGGGAGGCCGTTGACAGTGACCGGATTATTGAAGCCCGTGGTGCAGGTCTTCCAAATGAGATTCGGGTATGAGACGGCGGCATTGGTGTCCAGAATCTGGAACGGCCCACCGACGAGCTGCTGATCGGTCAGAGCACCGGGTGGGCTGTAGTCTGGTTGGTAAAAATTAAAAACCGAGGGCGAGCCGAGTGGAGTCTGCTTACTCGCACTGAAGAGCTCACCATTGTCAAACCAGACGAAGTCTTCCCGGTCTCGCATCCCGATGAGCCGGGCCAGGTGCATGTAGCGTAGCAGGGGATCACGCAGGCGGCCATAGTGTGCTTGAAGCTCTGCGATGCCTGGGTCTCGCGCCTCCTGGTGCATTAAGATGGCCTTCACCACGGCACCAAGATTCCCGCGGGTTCCGTTTCCGTCATCGATAAAGACGCCGGCGATGTCGTGAACATAGCCCGGGCTGGGATTGTTGGTGACTAGGAATTGAATGAGAGCCTTGCAGATAAAGGGTGGAGTATTTTTATGCAGGAAGAGAGCGGTGAGGGCTTCATTGACATCTTGAATGGCGTTGGCCTCGGTGGCTTCACTGAGGGGCCGCGCGGGAATGGAGAGCTGGCCATTGAGTGCCGATTTCGCACTGAAATCATGACGCGCTCCATCCATGCGCATCGGGGTGGTGTAGCTGATATCGAAACGGCTGCCTTTTCCGCTATTGGCATTCGCGAAGAGGTGACCGGTCATCACCTTTGCCAGCTCGGTGATGTCCTCTGTGTCGTAGGTTGGGATGTCTTGGCCATTAAGAGTCTCTCGGGTGCCATCTTGATTCAGCTCCCAGAGGCCGATGCTGAAAAGCTGCATGACCTCGCGAGCATAGTTCTCATCCGGGAAGCGGTTGATCGCTGGATTCGCTTTCTGATTTCCGACATGGGAAAGGTAAGTTCCCATGACGGGATGGAAGGTGATTTCGCGAAGAATATCGGCGTAGTTGCCAAAGGCGTTTCTGACAAAGATATCGTAGTAGTTCGTCAACCCCTGAGGGCGGGCATTGAGAAAACTATCACGAAAGGAAACGACGAAGATCTGGCTGAGAGCGAAAGCGACCCGCTGGCGGAGTTGATCTTCCCCCAGCACGGCGGCTTGTGAGAAAGGCACGGAGATCGCATTGGTCTCCAAGCCGAAGTTTTTGAGGGCGAATTGATTGTCGATCATTTCACCACGGGTGTTCTCGATGGCTTCCCGAATAATCTCGTAGTGGGAGGTGGCAGGGACGGTCATCTGGCGATCAATCCAGCCCTCTACTCCGAGTTCGCGTGCTTCATGAAGCTCAGTGAGAGTTGGTCCAAAGGTTCCCTGCATGAGGAGGCGGGCGGCATCGCGGTCACTGGGATCCAGCGGAGAACCACTAGAAAGAGCTGAGCGATTCCGAAAAGCCTCAGCGAAGGCGAGATAATCGCCGGGAATCGTGGCATCGAGATTACCGTTGCCATCGGAATCATATTGATAGGCACTGCGGGTGGAATTGGCATCGCTGGATGAACTCCCTAGGGCGGCCTCTTCAAAGTTGCTGACGCCATCGCCATCATCGTCTCGTTCACTGATACCGAGACGGTAGAAATCGTGATCCGTCTGCGGGGGCAGGGCACGAGAAGCCATCCCTCCGGTAATAAAAGGCACTCCAGGAATGGTGGTGAAATTGCCAATCTCATCCGAGTAGGCGAGTGTGGTGGTCTTATGAATGAGTGCCGGCCAAGTGAGACGATGTTGACCTGCCACTCCCTCCTCCGACCTTAAGAAATAACGCGAGCCCGCATCAAATGGATCTGTCCCCGCGACTGCCTCCTGGACATTCGTCAAGCCGTCTCCATCGCTGTCGGCACTCGGGTTTT
>CALBVA010000235.1 GCA_937969125.1 uncultured Verrucomicrobiales bacterium
CGAAGCCGACGGAAACGAGCAACCACGAATCCAAAATCTCATTTTGGATTCAGTCGCAGGCGAGATTGAACTTCGCAGCAAGCGAGAGCTGATCCAAAAATTCATCGACAGCACCCTTCCCGGCCTCGGAAGCGCGGCCGAGATTCCCGATTCGTTCGAAGATTTTTGGGAGCAGGAACGACTGTCCGCCTTTGATCAGCTCGTGAAGGAGGAGCAGCTCGACGCGGACAAACTTCAGAAGGTGATCGATCGCTTTGTCTACACGGGGAAGAAGCCATTGCCGGATCCAGACATTGTTGAGCTGATCGAACGACCGCTCAAACTCGTAGAGCGCGGCCCGACCCGGAAGCGAGTGCTGGAAAAGGTCGTCGATTTCGTGGAAACCTTCATCCGGGGAATCGCTGCGTAAATGGGGAAAATCTCCGTCAGCGTCGAAGGCTTTACTGGCGACTATGCCGGCCTCAATGGAGTCCGCGAAATGAAAGTCTCTCGACGGGCTATTTTGGGAGCCTCCCTGACTCTCGGATTCCAGAATTTCGGTGATCTAATGTCAGCACCGGGCCGCCAGTGGCTCCATCGCATTCTCCAAGGCTGCTCCAGCCTGAATTGTTTGAGTAAGACAGGGCGTGGATGGAGCGGGCACGAGTTTCGGGACTCGCTCGATGGTTCGGAGAAGTCACAGCTGAGTTATTGGCAAGGAATGATCTTCGCCAAGTTGGTAGCCGCGAACGTTCTATCGGTGCCATGGCTTGCGAATGTGGATGACTTGGTTTCATCCGGCACCGTCGTTACGGACGATGAGACCGAGGAGCGTGGCGACTTAGTCGGAAGGTGTCACCAGAATCGCTGGCACGTTGTGGAAGCGAAGGGCCGCTCAAATCCCTATTCAGCGGATCTGATCGAGAAGGCCAAGCAGCAGGCTCGAAGAATCGCAACAGTGTCTGGCGAAGCGCCCGTCACTCATTCTGCATGCGTCGCATCGCTTTGGAAGGATCCAATCGAAGTCATTTTGGCGGACCCCCCGCCAGATGGTGACGAGTCTCTTGATTTCCAAGATGGGCAATTCTGGAAAAATTACTACGCGGGGATAACCAGCTACATCCAGGAGTTCAGCGAAATCACAAAATTCACGAAACCATTTGTAGGCTACACGTTCGCCTCCCTTGCTCCGATTCTTCGAGAGCTGCCGGAAGAAACGATAGGAGTCCTACAACCCCTTCCTACGGAAATCGGGATAGATACTCGGATTCTAGAGAACCCGTCGATGGCTCCCAAAATTATCGGTATGTCCAAAGAAGATGGCCCGCAAGCAACTGGCGACGGCCTGCTGCTGGTCGGTCCGTTTGGGAACCTCGAGAAGCTGAAGCGCGGGTCATGATAGCTTATCGAGACACCAGCGCCTTGAACAAAACACGGGGCAAGGACGACAAGAAGGCGCTCTACGACCTGCTTGGCAACAAGGACGACCGCAAGAAGTTCGACACCCAGTTTAAGAAGGCCGAATCCAACTTCAAGATCGCCATCGTGGTAGACATGTGGCTGACGGACTTTGACGTCCCCTTTCTCGACACCATCTACATCGACAAGCCGGTCCAGCGTCACAATCTGATCCAAACCATCTCCCGGGTGAACCGGAAGTTTGAGAACCGGGGCAACGTCCGGCAAGTCCCTGTATGAATTCAGGAAGGAAAGGGTTTGGGAATCAGTGTTCTACGAGCATCGGATGAAAGGGACGCGGCGCTTTTTCCTGACTCCCGCGTTCCTCCTCGGTCGTTGAGCTCACTCAACTCCACTCGTCGCGCATGCTGGGTAAGGCCTACCGGTTCGGGAGTGAACGGTGGTTTCGGAGACGACATCAAAGGAGGAAAATTTGTTCACCCCAAGGGCTAGCACTGGTTCTGCGGTGGTCTCCTTGGGGGCTGGGGAGAGTGAAGTTTGAAGTTTTCAGCAAGAAGTCCGAGCTGAGAACTTTCACCTCTCTCTAATTCAAGGGCCGGAGGCCGATGACGGTTTCGAGGGTATGGGAGGAATTGGGACGGAGAGTGGGTTTATCGGAGCCGGCGTTGGCGCATTCTACACAGACGAATTCCTGGTAGGCTTTATCGGGAAGGTCGGCGATAGCTTTGGATTTTTCCTTCCAAGGATTCCAGATGACGGTGGAGCGAGAGCCGGCTTTATCGACGAAGACGGAGCGTTGGCGGTCGAGGTCCCGGATGAGAACGGAGGACATGCTCTTATAGATGCGATCAACCTCGCCTTTAATCTGGAGGTTCTTTTCCTGGTAGATTTCCTCGGAGTCGGGCGGGAGGAGTTGGTCGCGGTAGTGGGAGCCTTTGACACCTTCCAGCTGGATGCGATCGATGTGGCCGAGAGAAAGGTAGGTGTGGAGGGCGCTGCTAACCTGATAAGGTTCCTCACCGGTGTTCTTCATGTTGAGCTTCACGCGGAGCTTATCCGCCATGCGGATGGTGGCGGTGAGTTCGAAGTCCTGCGGGAAGAGGGCGCGGGTTTCGTCATCGGGAAGTAATTTAAAGACGAGGGTGGCGAGCTTTCCGCTCATGTCACCGCTGACGAGCTCCCAGAATTTGGTGCGGGCGAATCCGTGGGAAGGTTTCGTGTCATCCTCGGGGTGCGCATTGAACCAAGGCCAGCAGATGGGGATGCCGCCGCGCAGGGGGATGCCGGGGGTCATGCGCGCCTTCGGGCTGACGTAGAGGACAGGTGGGTGATCGGTGGGAGCCCAGGTAATGACTTGCGCTCCTTGCAGGGCGATGGTGCCTGCGGAAACGGGTGTCTGAACCTCGATGACTGGAAAGCCGGGCTCGGGTTCGGTGACGGTAAATTCGGGTTTACCACTAAGAATGGCGGTCAGGTCTTCGAGGGATTGAGACATGGTGTAGAATCGATAGAAAGCGACCTTTGCCATAGGTTCACGAGAAAGGGAACAAAAGAATCAGGGAAAAGCACGAACTAGAGGTGCAGAGGGATGCGGGCGGTCATTCCTGGATCCGCCTCACTCCAGTCTACTGGTCAGCGGTGAGTTGGTGGAGAATCTGGAGGGTGAGGCGGCCGGTTCTTTCGAGCGCTTCGGGGGAGACTTTATCGAGGGTATCGCCGGCCTGATGCCAGTAGGGCATGTGCATGAAAGCTCCGATGAGGTGGAGGACGGGGAGATTGGCCCGATTGATGAGGGGGATGTGATCATCGACGATGCTATTGGGGTGACTGCGGACCCAGGAGTCGATGCCGAGCTTTTGGCTAGCGGCGCGGGTGTGGTCCTGGAGGTTTTGGTGGGAGTCATTCCCGATGAGGAGGGGGTAATTTTTGTCACCGACGATATCGAGGACGATGCCGAGCTTCGGCTTGGATTTGCGGGCATTGAGCTGGCCGGCAAAGTAGCGGCTGCCGTAGAGGCCATCGCGAGTAGTGATGTTTTCCAGCATGGCTTCCTCACCGTCGAAGAAGATGAGTTCGAGGTTATCGGCAGCCTTGCCATGGGCGGAGAGGACGCGAGCGAGCTCTACGAGGACGCCCGTGGAGGAGCCGCTGTCATTGGCACCAAGGAAAAGCATGCCGGGGATGCGCTTGGTATCGAGGTGGGAGCCGATGAGAAAGGGCGGGGAGACAGTCCAATCAGGGTCCTCATTGGGAGAATAGCGGGCGAGGAGATTGGTGAACTCGACGGGACCAACGGGGGTGGGTGCCTTGAAGGTTTGGCGGGTGGTCTTCCATCCGAGGGCGGCGAGTTCCTTTTCGAGGTAGGCGAGGGCTTGGCGGTAGCCCTCCGACTCGGGCGGGCGAGGGCCGAGATCGGTGAGATTCTTGACGTGGGCGAAAGCCTGCTTGCCGGAGAACTGCGAGACCGCTTCGGCGGGAATAGGTGCGGAGGCAGGGACGGCGATGGGCGCGGGATCCGGATCATCTCCACACGCGGAAAGGAAAATACCAATCCCGGTGATGAGTGCTAGGATGAGGACGCAGCTGGCAGGTCGAAGGAAGCGGGCCGGATTGATCACGTGGATCAATCTAGTTCGACGCCGAGAAGATTCAAGATCCGCCCGAGGTCATCATTGCCATAATACTCGAGTTCGATTTTCCCCTTTTTCGCGCCGTGCTTCACCTCGATGTGGGTGGCGAAGTGATCGCGCAGGCGATTCTGGACCTCCGTGATGTGGGGATCGATAACCTTGAGCTTTTTGCCGGCCTTCTTCTGGCCGCTTTTGTTGTATTCTTGGACGAAGCGCTCAGCGGCGCGGACGGTCATGTTCCGGCGAAGGATTTGATCGGCGACGGTAATTTGCTCCTTCGGGGCTTTCACGCCGAGAATGGCCTTGGCATGACCGACGGTAAGGAGGCCGTCAGCGAGGTGGCGCTGGATGGGCTCCTGAAGGTCAAGAAGGCGCATGGTATTCGCCACGCTAGCGCGAGATTTACCAACGCGGCGGGCAATATCATCCTGGCGGAGGTTAAAGTCCTTCGCGAGGCGGGTGTAGCCGGCGGCTTCCTCGATGGCATTAAGATCCTGCCGCTGGAGATTCTCAATGAGAGCCATCTCCAGGACTTCCTGGTCGCTGGCGGGACGCTCGATGACGGGGACGACATCAAGACCGAGCATCTGGGAGGCCCGCCAGCGGCGTTCGCCGGCGATGAGTTCCATGGTACCATTGACCTTCCGAATAATGAGCGGCTGGATAATGCCGAGCTCGGCGATGGACTGCTTTAGCTCATCCAGCGAGCCCTCAGCAAAGGTCTTCCGCGGCTGCAAGGGCGAGGGAACAATCTGATCAATAGGAACTTTCTCGACACTCTCACCGGGAAGTAATTCCACCTTCCCCTCGGGTGCGGAATCCGTGCCAGCGGACTTGATGAGTGCGCCCAGTCCTCTTCCCATTGCCTTCTTCGCCATAGGCAGAGAGAATTAACGAGAGGGTCGAAAAATTGAAAGACTTGTTTGCGTTGTTAAGTAATCCGAAGTTCCGGCGAGTTTGTTTACCGGGTGATTCGGACAATCACTCCCCTCCCCTGCGTTCCCCCAGCCTTGACGTGGAGAGATCTGGAGGGCATTTCAGATGAGTGAAAACACCTCACCTACGATCAACGAAACACTCCCTGCTGGCTCTACTGGCAATCCTCCCCGCCTTCACCTCAGGGCAATGTTGTGCACAGGAAAAGCCTCCGAAGAATAACCAGGCCGTCTTCGCGAAGGTGCCTCCCCGGCAAATCGTGCCGATGGATGTCCAGCAGCGCGCGAAAGCGGCGACCCAGGTCATGGTGGATCAGGTCATGGTCGGGAAGTATGCGGAGGTCATTGAAATGATGAACCCTGACTACCTGAAGAAGACCGCGACCCAGAAGCGGATCACGGTCACCAAGTTGAAGGAGCAATTGGCCAAACAGCTGGAGACAATCGGCAAAAACGGCGTGACTCTGGATGCCACCATCACTCGCGCGCCAAAAGGTGCCTTTGAGGTGGACTACGGCTTCGAGGAGGAAATCATCAATGGTAAGAAAGTGAAGGTGGCGAACTACCGGAGCTGGATGGTCTTCATCCCCACCGTGACCGATCTGCAGGTGCTGGATAATCACCAGGAATCACCGACCCTGAAACGTTACCGCAAATTTGGCTTTCAGGTCGCGATCTCACCAAAGAAAGGGGAAAAATGGACCTTCATCGGAGGAAGCGGGGTGAATGCGCTGGAACTTCGCAAGCTGTTCCCTTACCTGCCCAAGACCGATAAGGAATTTGACTTCCCAGTCCGCAAGATTGTGGAGCGACCAGCGAAAAAGTAATTCATCCTTCGACCACCACTCCGGCATCCATGGGTAAGAGAAAAGAGAAGAAAAAGCTGACAAAGGCAGAGGAGCTCCGCCGCATCGAAAAACTGACGAAACGCGGTCGCAGCGACTACGTGGAGGTGCGCGGATCGGTCATTCACGGACGCGGGGTTTACGCAGTGAAGAACATCCCGGAAGAGACCTACTTCATCGAATACGTCGGAAATCTCATCGATAAGGACGAGAGCGAGAAGCGCGCGTGGGCTCAGTATGAGGAGCACGAGCAGACCGGGGCTGCGGCCGTCTATATTTTCAATCTCACCAAGAAGTGGGATCTCGACGGGAACGTGGAATGGAATCCCGCCCGCCTCATTAATCACTCCTGCGAACCGAACAGCGAAGCGATCCAGGATGGAAAACGAGTGTATCTGCAGGCGCTGCGGGAAATCGAACCGGAGGAGGAAATCACTTTTGACTACGGCTTCGATATCGAGTGCTACCAAGACCACCCCTGCCTTTGTGGATCAGACAAATGCGTGGGATACATCGTGGGCCGCGAGTATCATAAGGAACTCGCGAAACGTCTCAAAAAAGCCGCCAAAAAGGAAGAGGCAGCCCTTGAAAAAACAGATGACGAAGCGGATGAAGAAAAATAACTCCGCCCCTCGCTCTCGCTCATAGCTACACACCATGAAAACGATTCTTCTCTTTCTCACTCTGACTTGCAGTGTGGCCTTTGCCGGGAGCCCGGCGCGCGCCAAGCTCATCTCACGAAACCACGACCGCGACCACGAGCAGTGGATCACTGACATCCGCACCGCCACCACTGATGAGGCGATGAATGCGGCCTGGCTGCGGCGGCCCGATCCCATCGACGCAGGGCGCGCCATCTGGCAGGAAATCAAAGGAAACCTAAAGGACACCTGGACTCTGGAATACTCCGCATGGCTATTGGTCAATGCACCCGAATTCGCGAAGAAGCGGCCAGCGACGCGCGGGCGAAAGGTCGTGCTCTCACCTGCTGGAAAAATCCGGGAAGCGGTGCAGGCCAATCACCTCCGCAGCCCAAAAGTCGGCCCCTATTGCATCGCGCTGACCCACGTGCAGGACCCGCATGCCATGAAGCTGCTGGGGACCATCGAGAAGGTGAATCCCAGCGCCGCGGTCCGTGGTGCGGCAGCATTGGCCCAAGCCATCCTCCATCGACGCCTCGGAGACGATGGCTTCGGCATGCATTTCCGTCACCAAAACCTCACCGAGGCAATTAAGGCTCCCGATCTCACCGTGGGCCGGACCACGACACAGAGCATCGTAGCAGACGAACTCTTCCGCATGTCAAACCTCTCGCTGAGCACCATAGCACCGGATTTCATAGGCACGGACAGCCGCGGGAGGACGGGGAAATTATCCGACCTCCGCGGAAAGAATGGAAAAGGCGGCAAGGTCACCCTCCTCTTTTTCTGGCACGCGCTCATGCCATCACACGATGACACGCTGGCCATCTTCCGGAAGTATCAGGAGGAATTGGCAGGTGAACATCTGGAAATCATCGGGGTGAATATGGACAATCCACGCACCCTGACGAAGCACGTGCAGGACGGCAATGTCACCTGGCGAAATTTCTCCGACACCAGTCAGAAGATCTCGAAGCTCTACCGCATCGAGCGCTGGCCGTTCGTTTACGTCCTAGATCAGAACCATAAGATCCGCTACGCGGGCGAGCCGGGTGCCTTTGTGAAAATCACCGCCACCGAGCTGGTGAAGCAGCTGAAGGCAGCGAAAGCGGCAGCCCTAAAGCAGCCTGGTCAGTAGGCCCATGAAGGCCTCGCTGAGATCGAGGACATTATTCCACCAATTGAAGGCGAAGTCGGCGAGCTTCAGCTCCTTTGAGGTGGCACAGAGCATCATGCTGAGGAGGATGAGATTCGCGAAAATGATCACCATCAGTGAGAAAAAAGTGCCGTGCTCCCGAAGGTCCGGCTGATCCTTCGGGATCATCCAGACCGTCCAGATAATGTGGAAGCACCAGGTCGCTCCGATCACCCCGATGAGGACGGAATCGAGGTAAGGAATGTCCCAGAAGAAGGAGAGAATGACCTCGATGGTGATCGCCACCGCCGACCAAAAAGGCACGAAATAAGGTGAGAGCGCGATGAGGATATTCGACTTATTCGTCATGATATAGCCGCCATCCAGGCTAACCTTCATATCGCTCACACGGCCGAAACAACAATAGACAAAGAAGGCGTGAGTCATCTCGTGACCCAACACGTAGAGATAGAGGAAGAGGTTATTTACCACCCCCACCAGGAACCAGCCGATCATGAGACCCACTCCAGTGATGAGGTAGACAAACTCCGATGATTTCCAAAAAGCCCCGAGGGTTTTTGCTTCACCGGCCTTCTGGAAAAGAGTGACCACGGTGACGAAGCAGAAGGGCATGATCGCGAAGGCCAGCAACCAATGAAACACCCGCTGAAAGAGGCTCTGAGCGCCGAAGTCATCTTCAATGATCTCCGCTGACCCGGCGATCGCAGCCTGGCGAGTCATGCGGGCCTGCCGCCCGTTTCCCCGCCGATTCACCTGATCCTGCGCGCGGTGGTGGGCCTGCTTTAGCCTGGCACCAAAGCCTGCACGACGCGCCTTCCGGCTTTGCGGAGTGCTGCCTTTTCGCGGGTTCCGGACCTGGCGGGAGTTTCTGGATGTCCCCCGTCCGTGGCCCGGCTTGACTCTTCGATTCGCCATATGGGTCGTTGGAGGTCGTTTGAATACCTAAAATATCCGGAAAAACAAAGCGAATCCTCCTTTCGCTTCGTGTGATTGGCGCAGCCCTTGCTAGAGTCACCCTGTGAACCCCGAAACGAAACCGCCAGAACTGGTCAAACTGGATCCCTGGCTGGAACCTTATTCGCAGGAAATCCGCGAGCGCACCGCGCGCTATGAGACTGCTTTAGAGGAATGCGGCTCGCCTCGGAACTTCGCCTCCGCTCATGAGGACTACGGAATCCATTTCAAAGATGACGAATGGATCTATCGCGAATGGGCGCCACGCGCGCATTCGTTGGCTCTCATTGGAGACTTCAATGAATGGTCCCGGGAAGCCCATCCCCTCACCCGCAATAGCGACGGAGTTTGGGAGCTTCGCCTCCCTGCCGGGGCCCTCGCCCACGGAGATCTCGTGAAGGTCCACGTCATTGGGGAAAACGGTGCGCACGACCGCATCCCCGCATACATCCGCCGCGTCATTCAGGATGAAGAGACCCACGGCTTCTCCGGCCAGGTCTGGCATCCGCCCGCTTATCAGTGGGTTAATTCCTCCCCGTCCGGCAGCGAGCCACCAAGGATTTACGAAGCCCACGTAGGCATGGCGACCGAAGAGCACCGCGTGGGAACCTATCGGGAATTCGCCGATGACGTCCTCCCGCGTATCGCCCGACTGGGATATAATGTCGTCCAGCTCATGGCCGTCGCAGAGCACCCCTACTACGGATCCTTCGGATACCATGTCGCGAACTACTTCGCTCCCAGCTCACGCTGCGGGACGCCGGAGGACTTAAAATACCTCATCGATACCGCACACGGCCTCGGCATCGCAGTCCTCATGGACATCGTCCACTCCCACTCGGTGAAGAATTTTGCCGAGGGTCTGGCCGCCTTCGATGGGCAGGAAGGATTGTATTTTCACCTGCGTGAGCACCCGCAGTGGGACTCCCGCCTCTTCGATTACGGTCGCCATGAGGTCCGCCAATTCCTCCTCTCCAACCTCTCCTACTGGCTCACCGAATTCCGCTTCGATGGCTTCCGCTTCGATGGAGTGACCTCCATGCTCTACGATCACCACGGCACGGTGGCCTTCGATCACTACGATAAATATTTCAAAGACGGCGTGGAGTGGGACGCGGTGACCTACCTGAAACTCGCAAATCGCCTCGTCCACGAAATCAACCCTCATGCCCTGAGCATCGCCGAGGATATGAGTGGCATGCCCGGTCTCTGCCGCCCGCTCGCAGAAGGCGGGATGGGCTTTGACTACCGCCTAGCCATGGGCATCCCGGATCACTGGATTAAGCTGCTCAAGCACAGCCCGGATGAGGATTGGGACCTCGAGGAAATCTACAACACCCTGGATAATCGCCGCTACGGTGAAAAGACCATCGCCTACGCCGAGAGCCACGATCAGGCCCTCGTAGGTGACAAGACCCTCGCCTTCTGGCTCATGGACGCCGCGATGTATCACCACATGAAAGTCGGTGATGACAATCAGGCCGTTGATCGTGGCATCGCTCTGCACAAAATCATCCGCCTCATCACCCTCGCTCTCGGCGGCGAGGGATTCCTCACCTTTATGGGAAATGAATTTGGCCACCCGGAGTGGGTCGATTTCCCGCGCGAGGGCAATGGCTGGTCCTACCAACACGCCCGCCGCCAATGGTCCCTCGCTGACGACCCTGAGCTAAAATACCAGCAGCTGGAGTCATTCGATCAAGCGCTCATGAGCATCGCACCCGGCATTCTCACCTCCGCCGCCGGGCAGCTCCTGAACCTCGACCGGGTCAATCACTCCCTCCAATTCGAGCGGGGAGGATATATTTTCGCAGTCAATTTCAGCCCAAATCAATCGATCCCGGACTATGAATTCTTCGTCCCTTTCGAGGGCGATCACGAACTCATCCTCTCCTCCGACGATCCGAAATTTGGCGGCCACGCCCGGACTGATCAAAACCTCACCTACCCCGTGATTGACGGGAAAATGAAGATCTACCTCCCCGCACGAACCGCTCTCGTTTTTAAGAAGAGGTGAGGCTTACTCAGGTTTTGCCCAGACCTGTTCCACGATCTTTTTCTTCAGCGGGAGCGCCTCGATCACGCCGGAGTGGCGATAGAGGACCTTTCCGTCCTCGCCGACAAGAAGAGTGTAGGGCAGTCCGCCATCCCACTTCGGGTCGAGAGCCTTCACGAGGTCCTCGGTGTCGCCTTTGAAAATATAATTATTGGTGCTGCGCTTTTCCTCATCGAGGTAGGGCTTCGTCCGTGGCGAGAGGCCGCATTCGCTGCGCTTCAGGAAGCGGGTCACCTTCTCCTGATCGGCCGGTGAATCCAGGCTGATGGAGATGAACTCGAATTCCTGCCAGGAATATTGGCGGTAGATTTTTGCGAGTTCTGGAAACTCCTGAACGCAAGGTCCGCAGCTCGTGGACCAGAGATTAATGAGGCGAAGACCCTTGCGACCTTTGTTCGCGGCGAGCTTGCCGAGAGTAGCGGCATCGGCGATTTCGACGGTGACGGGGTTCTCTTTCCACTTCTTGTTTTCCTTCGCGACCATTCCAGCCTTCTCCTTCCACTTCGTGGAGCACCCCACCGGGCGGGTCTTCACGACCTCGATCTTTTTGCCATCGAGAATGGCCTGGATGGCGTCGCGGGCTTCATTCTTTTCGACCGGTCCAATGCGGCGACGGCCATTATCCATCCGCCCATTATAGCGGAGCTTAAGGTCACCATCGAAGATGAAGACATGCGGCGTGGCGATGGCACCATAAGCCTTCGCAGTCCCTTGGGTCGCGCCGTCATAGAGGTAGGGCAGATTAAACTTCGAATCAGCGGCGATGAGCTTCATATCCTCGAAACCATCATCATAGACAGTCCAGCCGAGCTC